>NZ_JBHLVZ010000083.1:0-244181 GCF_042433125.1 Muricoccus vinaceus
GACACCTCCACACTCGCCGACCCCACCGTCGTCAGCGACCTCATCGGAAACCGCGTGGGGTGAAGAAAGGCGGCCGGCACCGGCCTTGCATGAACAGGAACCGATGACCGACCGCACCCCCCAGGACCTCCCCCGCACGCCCGGCGACCGCCTCCTCGCGGCGGAACCGGAAGCCTTCCCGATCCTGCCCGCCCGCACGGCGCTGATCGTGGTGGACATGCAGAACGCCTATGCCTCCCGGGAAGGCTACCTGGACAAGGCGGGCTTCGACCTGTCGGGCGCGCAATCCGTGATCGGCAAGGTGGTGCAGGTGGTGGCCGCCGCGCGGATGCTGGGCATCCAGATCGTGTGGTTCCAGAACGGCTGGGACCCGGAGGGGATCGAGGCCGGTGGCCCCGGTTCTCCCAACCACTGGAAGTCCAACGCGCTGCGCCTGATGCGCGAGCGTCCGGATCTGGAGGGCAGCCTTCTGTCCAAGGGCGGCTGGGACTACGCGCTGGTGCCCCAGATGCAGCGCGCCCCCGGTGACATCCTGATCCAGAAGCCGCGCTACGGCGGCTTCAGCGGCACGCAGCTCGAGATGCTGCTGCGCGCCCGCGGCATCCGCGACATCCTGTTCTGCGGCGTCGCCACCAATGTCTGCGTGGAAAGCACGCTGCGCGAGGCCTTTCACCACGAGTTCTGGCCCGTGCTGGTCGAGGACGCCTGCTGGCAGGGCGGGCCGCGTTTCGTGCACGACGCCACGGTGTTCAACGTGCGGACCTTCTTCGGCTGGGTGACCACCACCGCAGCGCTGACGGAGCTCGCCTCGGCGAACTGATCCAGGCGCCTTAACGGCCTGTTTTCGAATCGGCTCCTAATTTCCGGGCGGGCTGGGTTGGCTGGCCGGATGGAGAGCCGGGCGTGCAATACCCCCTGCCGGATGCGGCATCGCCACGCCCGAGGTCCCTCGCCGCAGCCTGCTCCTCCGCCTTCCGCTCCTGCGCCGAATTACGCTTCGAGGCCGCGCTCGTTCTGACGATCCTGGCGGTCCTGTGGGGCGCCATCGGCGTCTGGCTGGTGGAGGAATGCCGCACGATCGAGAACGGCGCGCGGGTGTCGGCCTCCAACATCGCCGGCGCCGCCGAGCAGGGCGTCGCCCGCACCATCGAGGCCATCGACCAGCGCCTGCGCTTCGCGCGGGAGGCCTTCCGCCGGGACCCCGAGGGCTTCACCCTGGACTTCGTCGCCAGCGGCAACGGCTACAACGACGGCATGATGGCGCAGCTCGCCCTGATCGACGCCTCGGGCAAGCTGCGTCAAACGAACCTGGGCCCGACGGACGGCACGCTCGATCTTTCGGACCGCCTGCACTTCCGGGTCCATGTCGATGATCCCGCCGACATCCTCTACATCAGCCGTCCCGTGCTGGGCCGGGTTTCCCAGCGCTGGACGGTGCAGTTCACGCGCAAGCTCTTCGCGCCGGATGGCAGCTTCGCGGGCGTCGTGGTCTGCTCGCTCGATCCCTACTGGATGACGCAGCTCCACGAGCTGCTGGACTTCAGCGGCAACATGCTCCTGCTGGGCCGGGACGGCGTGGTGCGTGCCGCGGCACCCGACGGATCCCTGCTCAGCCATGACCTGTCGGACACCCCGCTCGGCCTGGCGGCCGCGAACTCGGAACACGGCAGCGTCGCCCCCCCCGGCGGCATCCGGCATGGCCGGCCGGCTCATCAGCTTCCGCCGCCTGCGCAACTACCCCATCACGGTGGCCGTGGGCATGGACATGGCGCCGCTGCACGCCGCCTACCGGACCCTCCGGTTTTCCGCCGTCGCGATCGGCTCGGGCGTCAGCCTGCTGGTGCTCGCCGTGGGCTTCCTGCTGATCCGGCACAAGCGCCGCGTCCTCGCCTCGCGCGAAGTGCTGCGCCATGCCGTGGAGAACCTGGACCAGGGATTGGTCATGGTGGACCGGAACGGCCGGATCTCGCTCCGCAACAGCCGCTACGTGGCGCTGCTGGACCTGCCGCCGGACCTGTCCGCCCCCGGTGCGGACTACGCCCAGCTCGTCCGGTGGCTGGCCGCACGCGGGGAATTCGATCAGTCCGGCGCCGGGAAAAGCCATCTCGCCTCCTCGGCCGAGGAAGGCGGCGTTCGCTTCGCCGAACGGATCCGCCCGAACGGAACGGCGCTCGAGATCCGGATGCGCATGCTCTCGGGCGGCGGGCTGATCGGCACCTACACCGACGTGACCGACCGCCGCCGCGCGCAGGAGGAGATCCACCACCTCGCCCACCACGATGGGCTGACGGACCTGGCCAACCGCACCCTGCTGGAGGAGCGGCTGACCCAGGCCATGGCCGCCGCGGAGCGGAGTGGCGGGCAGCTCGCCGTGCTCTGCCTCGACCTGAACCGCTTCAAGCCGGTGAACGACACGCTCGGCCACGCCGCGGGCGACGAACTGCTGCGGCAGACCGCCCGGCGCCTGCACGGGCTGGCGCGCGCATCCGATACCGTGGCGCGGGTGGGCGGGGACGAGTTCGTGCTGGTCCAGACCACCCTTTCCCAGCCCGGCGACGCGGCCGCGCTGGCGGAACGGATCATGGTGGAGATCTCCCTTCCCTTTGACCTGAACGGACACGCGGTCACCATCGACACCAGCATCGGCATCGCGCTCTTTCCCCATGACGGCCACACGGTGGAAGCGCTGCTGAAGAACGCCGACACCGCCCTCTACCGCGCCAAGGAAGCGGGACGCGGCGTCACCTGCTTCTTCGAGGCGGAGATGGAGGAGCGCCTGCTGGAGCGCGGCCTGCTGGAGCAAGACCTCCGCGCCGCGCTGGCCAAAGGCGAGTTCTCCGTCAGCTTCCAGCCGCTGCACAACTGCGGCACGCGCGACGTCACCTCCTTCGAGGCGCTGTTGCGCTGGGAGAACCCCGAGCGGGGCAAGGTCTCCCCCGCCGATTTCATACCGGTGGCCGAGGAATGCGGCCTCATCCTGCCGCTGGGACGCTGGATGCTGGAACAGGCCTGCACGGTGGCGGCTTCCTGGCCGCATCCCTACACGGTCGCGGTGAATCTTTCCCCGGTGCAGTTCCAGCGGGGCAACCTCCCGGCGCAGGTCGCCGAGGTGCTGGCGCAGACCGGCCTTCCCGCGAACCAGCTGGAGCTGGAGGTCACGGAGGGGCTGCTGATCGAGGATTCGGAGGGTGCGCTGGCGACGATGCGGGCCCTGAAGGCGCTGGGCGTGCGGCTGGCGCTCGACGACTTCGGCACCGGCTACTCCAGCCTCAGCTATCTCCGGCGCTTTCCCTTCGACAAGCTCAAGATCGACAAGTCCTTCATCCAGGCGATCGAGCTGGACGCCGGGGCGCGCGCCATCGTGGATGCGATCCTGGCCATGGGCCACAGCCTGAACCTTCGCGTCACCGCGGAGGGCGTGGAAACGGAGGAGCAACTGGCCTTCCTCCTGCGCCACGATTGTGACGAGGTGCAGGGCTTCCTGCTCGGCCGTCCCGTGCCGGCGGAGCAGCTTTGCCGGTCGCTGCGCAAGAAGGTGGGCGCCGCGATGGCCTGAGCCCTCGCCCGGCCCTTGTCGCGGCAGGGCTGGCGCGCGCGCCCGAAGGGTCTCAAATGGGCGCCGCATGCCAGCCCCACCCGCCGACGAAACCGCCCGCACCCGCTGGCTGATCACCCTCTACGGCCTGACCGCCTTCACCACCTCGCTTTCCGCCCGCAGCCTGGACCCGATCCTGCCCGAGATCGCCCGCGACTTCGCGGCGGCGACCGACACGGTGGCGCTGCTGGCCTCGGCCTTCGCCCTGCCCTACGCGCTGATCCAGCCCTTCCTCGGCCCGGTCGGCGATGCCCTGGGCAAGCGGCGGGTCATCGCGGTTGCCACCCTGCTCACGGGCCTTGCCCTCGTCGCCTGCGCGCTGGCGCCCTCCCTCGGCGTGCTCTTCGTGGTGCGCGCCATCGCGGGGGCGGCGGCGGGCGGCATCTACCCGCTGGTCATCGCCACCTTCGGGGACCGCGTGCCCCAGGCCCAGCGGCAGGTCGCGCTGAGCCGCCTGCTCGCCTTCTCCACGGCCGGCCAGATCGCGGGCGGGGTGTTCTCCGGCCTGGTGCACGGGCTGGTCGACTGGCGGGGCATCCTGGGGGGCGGCGCTGTGGCGGTGTTCGCCATGGGGCTGGTGCTCTGGCGCGACATCCGGCGCGAGCCCGACCCGCCGCCCGGCCGGCTGGACGCCGCCGCCGCCGCGCGGCGCTATGCCGAGATCGTCCGCATCCCCATGGCGCGCCGCCTCTACGCCATCGTCTCGATCGAAGGGCTGCTCGTCTTCGGGGTCTTCCCCTATCTCGCCGCCCTGGTCGCCGGCTGGAACATGGGCGGCCCGCTGCAGGCCGGGCTGGTGATCGGCGCCTTCGGCGCGGCGGGGGTGCTCAACACCGTGCTGGCCGGGCCGATGCTGGCCCGGCTGGGCCTGCCGGCCATGCAGCGCCTGGCGGGCGGGCTGATCTGCTTCGGCTTCTCCGCCATGGCCTGGGCGGGCTGGCAGGCCGGAGCCGGCGCGCCGTCGCTCGGGGTGGCCCCGGTGGTGGCGGGCATGTTCATCGTGGGCGTCGGCTATTTCACCATGCACAACACCCTCCAGGCCCGCGCCACGGAGGTCGCCCCGCGGGCGCGCGGCTCGGCGGTGGCGCTGCTCGCCTTCTCCTTCTTCGTCGGCCAGTCTCTGGGCCCGCTGCTGTTCGGCTCCGCGCTGGTCTGGCTCGGGCCGGTGGCCGCGCTGCTGCTGGTCGGGCTGGGCATGCTGCTGCTGGGGCTGGTCCTCTCCCGCGCCCTGTAGCCCCCGCCCGCCACGTAACCCCCCGACACGATCCTTGATTTCGACGCCGGCGCGGGTTTGCGCTAAGGCCCCGCCCCATGCCGCACGACACACAAGCCCCCATCAACCTCTTCGACGTCCGCGCCCAGCAGGCGCTGATCCGTCCGGAGATCGACCGGCGCATCGCCGCCGTGCTCGACTCCGGCCGCTTCGTCATGGGCCCGGAGGTGGAGGAGCTGGAGCGCGGCCTGGCCGCCTTCGCCGGGGTCGGCCACTGCGTCGGCGTCTCCTCGGGCACGGATGCCCTCCAGATCGCCATGATGGCCGAGAACATCGGCCGCGGCGACGCGGTGTTCCTGCCCGCCTTCACCTACACCGCGACCGCCGAGGTGCCGCTGGTGCTGGGCGCCACCCCCGTCTTCGTGGACGTGGATCCCCACACCTTCAACATCGACATCGCCGACCTCCGCCGCCGCGTCGCCCTGGTGAAGGCCGAGGGCAGGCTCCGCCCCCGCGCGGTGGTGGGCGTGGACCTCTTCGGCCTGCCCGCCGACTGGGAGGCCATCGAGGCGATCTGCGCCGAGGAGGGCATGTTCGCCCTGGACGACGCCGCCCAGGCCTTCGGGGGCGCGCTGCGCGGCAAGCGCCTCGGCGCCTGGGGCGGCGCGGCGGCCCTGTCCTTCTATCCCACCAAGACGCTCGGCTGTTACGGCGACGGCGGCGCGCTGCTGACGGACGATGCCGGGAAGGCGGAACTCTACCGCTCGCTCCGCACCCACGGCGAGGGCAAGACCCGCTACGAGGTGATGCGCACCGGCATGAACGGCCGGCTGGACACGATCCAGGCCGCCATCCTGCTCTGCAAGCTGCCGCTGATGGAGGGGGAACTGGCCGCCCGCGCCCGCGTGGCCGGCTGGTACGACGCGCGCCTGGCCGGCCGGGTGCAGACGCCGGCCCGGCCCGAGGGCGCCGAGAGCGCCTTCGGCCTCTACTCCATCCTGCTGGACGACGAGAACCAGCGCGCCCGCGTGCAGGAGGCCTGCAAGGCGCGCGGCGTGCCGACGGCGATCTATTACCCGCTGTCGCTGCACCACCAGCCCGCCTATCGCGCGGCCCATGCCGCCGCCATCGGCCAGGCGCCGCCCCTGCCGGTCAGCGAGGCGCTGTGCAAGCGCATCCTCGCCCTGCCCATGCACCCCTACCTGGACGAGGCGCAGGCGGCGCGGGTCAGCGAAGCGGTGCTCGCGGGGCTTTAGCCCACTGTCGGGGCGCCCCGGCTCGGCTAAGCTGGGCCGAACCCCGGGGAGCCCCGATGCGCGACGATCCCCATGCTTGAACTGCGTGACCTTTCCCGCCGCTTCGGCGAGCGCGCGGCGGTGGATAGCGTTTCTCTTTCCGTGCCCCAGGGCCAGATGGTGGGCATCATCGGCCGCTCCGGCGCGGGCAAGTCCACCCTGCTGCGCATGGTCAACCGTCTGACCGAGCCGAGCGCGGGCCGCATCCTGCACGACGGCGTGGACGTGACCGCGCTCAGCGGCCGCGCGCTCAGGGACTGGCGCACGCGCGCCGCCATGATCTTCCAGCAGTTCAACCTCATCCAGCGGCTGGACGTGCTGACCAACGTCCTCGTCGGCCGCCTGAACCACCGGCCGGGCGCGCTGGCCACCCTGAACTCCCTGTTCCTCCGCTTCTCCCCGGCCGAGCGCGCCATGGCGCTCGAGGCCCTGGCGCGCTTCGACCTGGCGGAGCAGGCCCTGCAGCGCGCCGAAACGCTCTCGGGCGGCCAGCAGCAGCGCGTGGCCATCGCCCGCGCCCTGCTGCAGGAGCCCCGCCTGATCCTGGCCGACGAACCCATCGCCTCGCTCGACCCCCGCAACGCCCGGGTGGTGATGGACGCGCTGCGCGACGTGAACCGGCGGGACGGGCTGACGGTGCTCGTGAACCTCCACCACCTGGAAACCGCCCGGCGCTACTGCGACCGCATCGTGGCCATGCAGGCCGGACGCGTGGTGTTCGACGGCACCCCCGCCACCCTGACGGCGGCGGAGGTCGAGGCCATCTACGGCGTGCCGGAGGAAGCGCTCGAGAGCGAGGCGCCGCGCGCCGCAGCGGCCGGAGCCATCGCATGACCCCCACCCGCCGCGCCCTTCTCGCCACCCTCGCCGCCGCGCCGGCCACGGCCCTGGCGCAGCCCGCACCCCGCCGCACCACCGATCCCGGCGTCACCTTCCCCGAGCCCGGCCGCCGCCCCTGGGCCGACGCCATCCCCACGCTCCGCATCGGCATCTCCGGCGGCGAGAACGAGACCGACCGCCTCGCCCGCAACGAGCCCTATGGCCGCCTGCTGGAGGAAACCTTCCGGCTCCCCGTCCGCCTCTACCCCGCCCCCGATTTCGCCGGCGTCGGCCAGGCTTTCGCCGCCGGGCGGATCGAGATGGCGCAGATGGGCGCCGCCAACTACGCCGGCACCTGGATCGACACGCGCGGCGCGATCGAGGCCCTGGTGGCCGCGGAAGCCGATGACGGCACCATCGGCTACGTCGCCGTCATGGTCACGCGCGCCGATTCCGGCATCACCAACCTCCAGGACATGCGCGGCAAGTCCCTCGCCTGGGCCGACCCCGCCTCCACCTCCGGCTTCTTCGCCCCCCGCGCCGCGCTGCGCGCCCAGGGGATCGAGCCCGCCACCTTCTTCTCCCGCACGGGCTTCGCGGGCGGGCACGAGCAGGCGGTGGTGGCGGTGCTGCACCGCCAGTATGATGCCGGCTGCACCTGGGCCTCCGGCCAAGGCGATTTCGCCACCGGCTATTCGCGCGGCGCGCTGAAGGTGATGGTGGACAAGGGCATGCTCGACATGCGCGACCTCCGCGTGATCTGGCAGAGCGACCCCATCCCCGCGGGCCCCATCGCCTGCCGCGCGGATCTGCCGGAAGCCTTCAAGGAGGACATGCGCCGCTTCTTCCTGGCCCTGCCCAAGGCCCATCCCGCCATCTACGAGGGCATCGAGCGCGGCGGCGGCACCGGCTTCCGCACCGTCACCCACGCCGACTACGCGCTGGTGGTGCGCCTGCGCGAGGAGGAGGCGCTGGAGCGCCGCCGGAGACGCTGAGATGCTGACGCGCCGCCGCCTCCTTTCCCTGCCCGTGGCACTCGCCGCCTCCCCCGCCCTCGCGCAGCGGCGCAGCACCGATCCCGGCACCGCCTTCCCCGCGCCGGGGCGCCGTGCCTGGGCGGCGCAAGTGCCGCAGATCCGCATCGGCATCCTGGGCGGCGAGAACGAGGGCGACCGGCTGGGCCGCTACGACCCCTATCGCCGCCTGATGGAGGAGACCTTCGGCGTGCCCGCGCGCCTCTTCCTGGCCGCCGATTTCGCGGGCGTGGTGCAGGCCCTGGGCGCGGGGCAGATCGACCTCGCCTCCGTCGGCCCCGCCGTCTACGCCGCCGCCTGGCTGGACACCAACGGGGGCGTGGAGCCGCTGCTGGTGGCGGAGCAGGAGGACGGTTCGGCGAGCTACATCGGCGTGATGGTCACGCGGGCGGATTCCGGCATCGCGGACCTCGGGGGCATGCGCGGCAAGTCGCTCGCCTGGCCGGACCCGAACTCGGCCTCGGGCTACCTCATCCCGCGCTTCGCTCTGCGGCGCGCGGGCATCGATCCCAACACCCACTTCGCCCGCACGGGCTTCGCGGGCGGGCACGAGCAGGCGGTGATCGCGGTGCTGCAACGCCAGTACGACGCCGCCTTCACCTGGGCCTCCGGCCAGGGCGATCCCGCCGCCGGCTTCTCGCGCGGAAACCTGCACGCGATGGTCGAGAAGGGCATGCTGAACATGCGCGACCTGCGGATCATCTGGCAGACGGAGCCGGTGATCTACGGCCCCCTGACCGTGAGGAAGGCCCTGCCCGCCACCTTCAAGGAGGACCTGCGCCTGTTCCACCTGGCGCTGCCCACCGCGCATCCGGAGGTCTACCGCGCCATCGAGCGCGGCGCCGGCACCGGCTACCGCGAGGTGACGCACGAGCAGTTCCAGTTGCTGATCGACATGCGGCGCGAGGAGGCGGCCGAGCGCCGGAGGCGGAATTGAGCACGCCCGGGGCGCGACTCACCTGAGCACAACCCTCTCCCCCGCCGTCGCGCGCGGCGAGGCCGCCTTCCAGGCCGCGCGCCGGGCGAAGCGGTCGCGCACGCTGCTGGGCCTCGCGCTGTTTCTCGCAGCCCTCCTCGCGGCCGCCTGGGTCAGCGAGTTCCACCCCGCCGCCGTCGCCGCCGGCCTGCCGCGCGCGGGCGACTACTTCGCGCGCCTCCTGCCGGACCTGCGCTGGGCCACGCTGTTCGGCGGATGGGAAAACGAGGGCAGCATCGCCTTCTGGTTCTACCGCCTGGACAAATGGGCGCTGCTTCTCCTGGAAACCGCGAACATGGCGGCGCTGGCAACGCTGGCGGGCGGGCTGGTGGCGCTGCTGCTGGCCTTTCCCGCGGCCCGCAACACCGCGCCCTCCACCTGGTCCTACCGCCTCGCGCGGCGCGGGCTGGAGGCGATGCGGACGGTGCCGGAGATCGTCTACGCGCTGATCCTGGTCTGGGCCTTCGGCGTCGGGCCGCTGGCCGGCATCATCGCCATCGCCGCCCACACCACGGGCGCGCTGGGCAAGCTCTTCGCGGAGGCGATCGAGAACGCGGAGATGGGCCCCTGGGACGGCGTGCGCGCCACGGGCGGCACCTGGGCCCAGGCCTGCCGCTTCGCCATGCTGCCGCAGGTGGCACCCAACATGGTCTCGTACCTGCTGCTGCGTTTCGAGATCAACGTGCGGGGCGCGAGCGTGATCGGCTTCGTGGGCGCGGGCGGGATCGGGCAGGAGCTTTATCTGGTGATCAGCCAGAACTACTACGAGGAAATCTCCGCCATCATCCTGCTGATCGTGCTGGTGGTGGCGACCATCGACCTCCTGTCGGACTCCATCCGCCGCGGGCTGGGCGGAGACTCCCGGGCATGAGCGAAGCGAATGTCCCGCCCGGCATGAGCGAAGCGAATGTCCCGCCCGGCATGAGCGAAGCGAATGTCCCACCCGGCATGAGCGACGCCGCTGTCGCGCGCTGGCAGGCCGCCCTTCCCGCCGCCTTCGGCCCCTCGCCCCGGCAACGCAGGTTCCGCATCCTGGGCGGCACCCTTTTCCTCTGCTGGCTCGCCTGGGCGCTCTGGCTCTTCGACATCACCCCCGCGCGGCTCTGGAACGGGATGTCGGGCCTGTTCACCATCATCCGCCTGATGATCCCGCCCTCCCCGGGCGAGCTGTGGGGCGACATCCTGCGCGGCATCGCCGAAAGCATCGCCATGGCCTTTCTCGGCACGGTGCTGGCCGCCAGCTTCGCGGTGCCGCTCGGCTTCCTCGGCGCGCGCAACATCGTCACCGCCACGCTGTTCCGCTTTTCCTTGCGCCGCGTCTTCGACGGGTTCCGCGGCGTGGACCAGCTCATCTGGGCGCTGGCCTTCGTGCGCGCCGTGGGCCTCGGGCCGCTGGCCGGCGTGCTGGCGCTCTTCGTGTCGGACCTCGCCACCCTCTCCAAGCTCTATGCGGAGGCGATCGAGAACGCGGAGCGCCGCCAGTCCGAAGGCGTGCTCGCGGCCGGCGGATCGCGCCTCATGGCCATTCGCTTCGGCGTCCTTCCGCAGGTGATGCCGGTGATGCTGGCGCAGGCGCTGTACTTCTTCGAGAGCAACACGCGCTCCGCCTCCATCCTCGGCGTCGTCGGCGCGGGCGGCATCGGGCTGCAGATCGCCGAGCGCATCAAGGTGCGCCACTGGAACGAGGTGGCCTTCATCATCATCCTGATGGTGATCACCGTCGCCGTCATCGACTGGCTGGGCGGACGCCTGCGGCGGCGGCTGATCGGCGGCCGCCCGCAGAACTGAACGGCCGCGCGCGCAAGAAAAAGGCCGGGGCGCTTCCCCCGGCCTTCCCGCAATCACCTCCGGTGGAACCGTGCGATCAGGCCGCGTCCTCGCGCCGGTCGCGCGCCTTCACATAGGCGATGGAGGCATGCTCCAGGCAGTAGGGCTTCGCGCCCATCGCCTCGCTCGTGCAGAAGCGGAACTCGGGCGTGCCGGGCTCGCCGATCGGCCAGCAGCAGCTTCGCGCGCTGCTGCGCTGGAAGGGGCGCACCACGGCAGGCGGCGCCGCGCGCACCACCGGCACGGGCGCCGGCCGCGGCGCGGGCACCGGAACGGGGCGCGGCGCGGGTACCGCGGCAATGGGGCGCGGCGCATCCGATGCGGCGCCGGCCGCCGATTGCTCGCGCTGAATGGGACTCGGCCGCGCCGGCAGATGCAGGCGATGCGCCTTGCCCACCACCGCGTTCTTCGAGATGCCCATGCGGCGTCCGATCTCGGCGGTGGAGTGTCCTTCCGCCCAGAGAGCCCGCAATTGCTCGATCGCTTCCGCTGACCAATCCATCGCGCCCATCCCCGTCAACGCCGATACAAGATACGGTAGGTCAGGCGGTTGCCTGCCCACAAGATGCGGCGCACGAAAACTTGTGTATGGAACTGTGGGCGAACCTGTGGACAGGATTCGCGACGTGAATCGGATCAGCCTCTTGGTATGACCACTTCACACGAAATCAGAAGAGCAATCCCTTCCTCAACATGCCGTGCACGCCCTTCTCGCCGTTCACGGTTTGCGTCACGCGGAAATCCACCGCGAGCGAGCAGAACTGATAGGCATCGGCCGCGGACAGGTTCGTGCGCGCGGCAATGAAGGCGATCATCTCGCGCAGCGCCTGCTTCATCGCGAGGTCCAGGTCCTCGTTCATGCCCATGGTGATGAAATGCGTCGGCGTTTCCGCACGTGGAAAGCGCAGGATCGGATCGCGCGCGCCGCCGCCCTTCTCCACGTGCAGGCCGAAGGTGCCGGTCAGGCAGGTCTCCAGCGCATTGATGCAGACCTCGCCGTCGCCCTGCACGCCGTGCCCGTCACCGGCCGAGAACATCGCGCCCGCCACATGCACCGGCAGCCACAGCACCGTGCCCTGCACCAGCTCCTTGTTGTCGAGGTTGCCGCCATGGGCGCGCGGCTCCTTGGTGGAGATGCGCCCCCAATCCTCCGGCGGCGCCACGCCCATCACCCCGAAGAAGGGCGCGAGCGGCAGCCTGATGCCGCCACCCATCGGCAGCGTGCAGGTCTTCGCCTCGCGGTCCACGGGAATATGGAGCATCCGCCGGAAGGGGAAATCCTCGGGCAGCGTGCCGGCCAGCGGGCGGAAGCCGCAGAAGCCCCAGTCCGAACCCAGGTCGATGCGCTCGATCTCCACGCGCAGCGCGTCGCCCGGCTCCGCGCCGCGCACCTCAACCGGCCCCGTGATGATGTGACCCGAGACGCCCGCGACATTGGCCGTGCCGATCGCGCGCAACGCAGCGGGCACCGTCATGCCGCGCCCTTCCTCCGGCACGGCGTCGCCCAGGCCCGACACGCATTCCAGCGTCACCCGCTCCGCGGAACCAACGCTCGCCACCGGCGGGAAGGTCGCGTCGAACACGCCGATGCGCGTGGTCTCGGGGCTCGCGGGAACGAAAAGGGGATCGGGCATCGGGCACTCCTGACGAGCACCCAGTTTCGCCCTTCGCCCCGCGCTTGGCGAGGGCCCGACACGCGCGCGCCCGGGGCGAAACGGGCCCCGGGCGCGAACAGCCTCGCCAATGCTCCTCCCGCCGCGGGGAGGCCGCTCTCACATCACGGTCGGCGGCATTCCGCCGGGGCCGGGGCCGATCGGCGGGATGTCCGGCCCGACCGGGTCGGAATCCGGCCCGATGGGGTCGGTGATGGGCGAATATTCGGGCCCGGGTGCCGGCGGCGGGGAGATCGGCTCCGGCACGGGGTTCTCGGGCCCCGGCGCCGGGCCGGGCGCGGGCGAGGGGTCGGGGGGCACGATCTCGGGATTGTCGGACACGGTGCGATCTCCTTTTTCTCCGCCGAACAACGCGGCAGCGGCGCGGATGTTGGCGGCACCGCGATCCGGCGGGGCCGGTTTGCCCCCTCGACTTGATCGGGTGCCGCCGCTAAGGCGCCGGGCCATGGCCCTTGCCCCCTCGTTGTCCGGCATGCTGGACCGCCTGCCGGAAACACGGCGGCCGCGGCTGTGGCTTTCCCTCCTCTGCCTGCTGCTCTGGGTGCCCGGCCTGTTCTCCCTGCCCGCCGGGGACCGCGACGAGTCCCGCTTCGCCCAGGCCAGCCGCCAGATGGTGGAAAGCGGCGACCACGTGCGGATCCGCAACGGCGAGGTGGAGCGCAACAAGAAGCCGGTCGGCATCCACTGGGCCCAGGCCGGCATCGTCCATGTGATGGAGGCCACGGGGCTCCCCGCCCGCCGCTGGATCGGCAGCTACCGCCTGGCCGCGGCGATCGGCGCCTGGCTGGCGGTGATCGCCACCTTCTCGCTCGGACGCGGGCTGGTGGGGCGGCGGGCGGCCTTTCTCGCCTCGGCGCTGCTGGCGGCCTCGCTGCTGCTGGTGGCCGAAACCCACATCGCCAAGACCGACGCGGCCCTGCTGGCGGCCATCGTCGCCGCCATGGGCCTGATGGGCCGGGCCTATCTCTCCCCCGCCGGCTTTTCCCCGCGCGCCGCGCTGGGCTTCTGGCTGGCCCTCGGCGCGGGCGTGCTGCTCAAGGGCCCGATCGCGCCCATGGTGCCGCTGCTCGCAGGGCTCACCCTCTGCGCCGCCGACCGCGGCTGGCGGGCCGGCATGCCCTGGCTGCGGGCGCTGCGGCCGGGCTGGGGCATCCCCCTGATGATCGCCTGCGCCCTCCCCTGGCTGGTCGCCATCGGCATCGCGACCGAGGGCCGCTTCTTCACCCAGGCGCTCGGCGACGACCTGCTGAACAAGGTCGGGTCCGGCGAGGAGGCCCATTGGGGCCCGCCCGGCTACTACCTCCTCACCTTCGGCATCGCGGCCTTCCCCGGCGCCTTCCTGGTGCTGCGCGGCCTGCCCCATGCCTGGGGGGCGCGGATGCGGCCGGGCACGCGCTTCCTGCTGGCCTGGGCCGCCCCCACCTGGCTGCTGTTCGAGGCGGTGGCGACCAAGCTGCCGCACTATGTCCTGCCCGCCTATCCCGCCCTGCTGCTGCTGGGCGCCGCCTGGGCCTGCGACCCGCTACGCCGCCCCGCCCCGCGCTGGCTGGCATGGCTGGGCTGGGCCGCGCTCTTCGGCACGGCCCTGGGGCTGGCGGGGCTCGCGGTCGCGCTCCCGCTCCTGGCGGATGGCCGCGTCGGCCTGGCTTCCCTGCTGGCGATCCCCTTCGCCGCCGCGCTGCTCTGGGCCGTGCCGCACGTCGCGCGGACGGGGGAATGGGCACGGGCTGGGCTATCGGCCGCGCTGCTGGCGGTGCCGCTCTACTGGGTGCTGCTGGAGGGCGTCCTCCCCCGCCTCGCCGCGCCCTGGGTGTCGTCGCGCGTCGCGGCCCTGGTGGCGGCGGAGGGCGTGCCGGCGGAGCGCTTCGGCATCACCGGCTTCCACGAGCCGTCGGTGGTCTTCGAGGCCGGCACCGCGACCCGCCTGCTGGGCGACGGCGCCGCGGCCGCGCGCTTCCTCCGGGCGGAACCCGGCCGCGTGGCGGCGGTGGAGGCGCGCGAGGTGCCGCGCTTCGAGGCCGAGGCCAATGCGCTGGGCCTGCCCCACCACGCCGTGGCGCGGGTGGAAGGCTTCAACTACGTGCGCGGCCGGCACGTCGCCATCGTCCTGTTCCGGACCCCCTGAGGCCATGCTGGAATTCGTCGCCGACATCATGGCCGCCACCGGCCTCTTCGGCATCTTCCTGCTGATGCTGGCCGAGAACATCTTCCCGCCCATCCCCTCGGAGGCGATCATGCCCGTGGCCGGCTTCGCGGCCGCCCAGGGCAAGATGGACCCCGTTTCCGTGTTTCTGGCCGGCGTGTCCGGCGCCATGCTGGGCAATGCCTGCTGGTACGAGGCCGCGCGCGCCGTGGGCCAGACGCGGATCGAGCGCGCGGCGGACCGCTGGGGCCGCTGGCTCGGCATCATCGGCGAGGACGTGCGCGCGGCCAGCGCGCTTCTGGTGCGCTGGGGCGCCTGGGCCGTGCTGGCCTGCCGCTGCCTGCCCGGCCCGCGCACGCTGATCTCCGTGCCCGCCGGCCTCGTGCACATGAACCGCGCCATCTTCTACGGCGCGACCGCCATCGGAACCTGCCTCTGGACCGGCTTCCTGATGACCGCGGGCTGGCTGCTGCAGGGCCAGTGGGAGCGGATCGGGCATTGGATGGAGCCGCTGGGAATCGCCGTGCTGGCCGCCGCCGCCCTGGCCTACGCCTGGCATCTCTGGCGCACGCGCGGGCGCTGGCGGCGGCGCTGAGGCCCCTGGCCGAGAGGCCGCTCAGCGCCCCTGGAACACGGGCTTCCGCTTCTCGTTGAAGGCCGCCACGGCTTCCCGGAAATCGGCGCTGCGGGGAAATTCCTCCAGCTCCGCCCGGTCCGCCGCCGTGATCGGCAGGGGCCCGCGCAGCGCCCGCAGCGCCCGCTTGTGGAAGCGGTTGGCCAGCGGCGCCCCCTCGGCGATGCGCCGGGCCAGCGCCAGGGCCTCCGCCTGCACGGCCTCGTCCGGTACCAGCCGGGTGAGCAGCCGCCGCTCCAGGGCCTCCGCGCCGGAATAGGTGCGGCCCTCCACCAGCATCTCCATCGCCACGGCCTCCCCGGCGATGCGCAGCAGGGCGTCCAGCCCCTCGTGCGGATAGAACAGGCCGAGGTTGCGGGCGGGGATGCCCATGCGCGTGCCGGGCCCGCCCACCCGGAAGTCGCACATCAGCGCCAGGCCGCAGCCGCCGCCCAGGGCATGGCCGGACAGCGCCGCGACCACCGGGTGCGCGCAGCGCTCGATCGCCAGGAAGGCCGAAACCAGGGCGTCGTGATAGGCGCGCTCGCGCTCTTCGGTGCCGCGCTCGGTGGCGAAGGCGGCGATGTCGGCACCGGCGGAGAAGGCCTGCTCGCCCGCGCCCCGCAGCACCACGCAGCGCAGCGAGGCATCGGCCGACAGCGTCTCGAACAGGCCTGGCAGCGCCTGCCACATCGGCAGGGTCAAGGCATTGCGCCGCGCGGGGCGGCTGATCGTCAGCGTCGCGATCCCCGCGCCCTGCGCGAGGTGGAGGTCGGGATGGCTCATCGTCCGCCCAGGGTGCGGGGGGCGCCCGCGGCAGGCAACCCCCTCGGTCCGGCACGGGGCAACCGCACCGGGCCGGCGCCGTTCCATCGCCTGTTCCGAGAGCACGAGGAGAGCCCCATGGCCGAGGCGAAGACCGACCACGAGCAGCGCGAAAAGGTCCGCGCGATGATCAAGGACGTGAAGACGGCCGTGCTGGTCACCCACGGCGACGGCGACAAGCTGCGCGGCCGCCCGATGGTGGCCGCCGCCCTGGATCCGGACGGCAAGACCCTGTGGTTCTATTCGGGCAACAGCACCGAGAAGACCGAGGAGATCAACCGCAACAACCGCGTGCTGCTCTCCTATTCCGACCCTTCGAGCCAGAACTACGTCTCCATCTCCGGCACCGCCAAGGTCATTCGCGACGTGGCGAAGCAGAAGGAGCTCTGGCAGGAAACCATGAAGACCTGGTTCCCCGATGGCCCCGAGGACGCGCGCATCGCGCTGATCGCCGTGGAGATGACCGGCGCCGAATACTGGGACAGCCCCTCCTCCACGCTGCTGCACGCCTTCGGCTACGTGAAGGCGACCCTGACGGGCGAGCCGCCGAAGGGTGGTGAGAACGAGCGGGTGAAGTTCCCGGCCTGACCACGATCGGTCGCCCCCTTCCCCCTCGGGCGGAAGGAGGGCTGCCATCCCGGTTGGCGGCCACCGCACGGATCAACAAGCTTTTCGTTACGAAAACCTTCCAATCGCACCATCTTGATTCTATGGTCCTGGGACATGGCCGGAACGCCCCGTCGCGTCCGGCCATGACCGATTCGCCGGACTGATCAGGAACCTGCTTTCGATGTCTGTCGCCTGCTCCGCCCTTCACTCCGCCTTCCAGCTCGCCCTCATGGATGCCGTCCGTCCGGGCATGGACTGGGAGGAGGCCATGTGCGCCCTGCTGGACGCGCGCGACCGCCTGGCCGCCCCCCTCGCCCTCCGCCCCGAGACATGCACCGTCGACCTCGGCGGCGCGCGCGAGCAGAACAGCCTCGTCTCCGCGCTTCAGGCCAGCTTTCGCCAGGCCATGCGCACGATCCCCGTGCCGGCGGACACCAAGGGCGAGAGGCTCTGCCTGCTGCCCCTTCAGGCCTGATTCAACTCGATCAGGGAACGCCGGATCTTCCGCCCGCGGCGGATCCGGTCCTCGATGAAGCCGGCCTCGCCCCAACGGATGGCGCGGCCGAAGGCCTGGGCGTCCTCCGTCAGCCGGGCCAGCATCTCCAGCACCGCCTCGCGGTTGTTCAGGAAGATGTCGCGCCACATGTCCACGTCGCTGGCCGCGATCCGCGTGAAGTCGCGGAAGCCCGAGGCCGCGAAGCGCAGCACCGCCTCCCGCGTCTCCTGCGCCAGGTCGTCCGCCGTGCCGCAGATGGTGAAGGCGATCAGGTGCGGCAGGTGCGAGACCACGGCCACGACCTTGTCGTGCGTGGCCGCATCCATGGTCTCGATCATCGACTCCGCGCGCTCCCACAGGCCGCGCAGCCGCGCGACGGCCTCGGGGTCCGTGCCCGGCGGCGGCGTGATGATGCACCAGCGCCCCTTGAACAGCGTCGCGAAGCCCGCATCCGGCCCGGAATGCTCCGTGCCGGCCATGGGGTGCGCGGGCACGAGGTGCACGCCCTCCGGCAGCAGGGGCAGCAGGTCGCGCAGCACGCTGCCCTTGGTGGAGCCGACGTCGCTGAGGATGCAGCCGCGCGCCAGGTGCGGCGCGATGATGGCCATCACCCCCGCATAGGCGCCGACCGGCACGCAGAGGATCACCGCGTCGCAGCCCAGCACGGCCTTCGCGGGATCGGCCTCCACCACGTCGGCGATGCCCAGCGCCCGCACGCGCTCCAGCGTGTGCCCGCTCCGGGCGTTCGCCACCAGCGTGCGGGCGATGTCGCCCCGCTCCCGCGCCAGCCGCAGGATGGAGGAACCGACAAGCCCCGGCCCGATGATGCAGAGGCGCTCGAAGAGCGGCTGCTCAGGCATGGGCCGCGCTTCGCACAACCGGGCTCTGCGCGTCGGCCAGCGCGTCCAGCACCATCTGGCATTCCTCGGCGGTGCCCACGGTGATCCGGAGGCAGGTGGGCAGGCCGTAAACGGCCACGCCCCGCACGATCAGCCCGCGCGAGCGCAGATGCGCGTCCGCCGCCTTCGCGGCATCCGCGCCGCCGAAATCCACCAGCAGGAAGTTGCCGTGGCTCGGGTGGACGCGCAGGCCCAGCGCCTCCAGCCCCTCCGTCAGCCGCGCGCGCCAGGCGCTGTTGTGCGCCACGCTCTTGGCCACCCAGTCGGGCTCGGACAGCGCCGCGATGCCCGCCGCCATGGCGGGGGCCGAGACGTTGAAGGGCCCGCGCACCCGGTTCATCACGTCGATGATCGCAGCCGGCCCATAGGCCCAGCCCAGCCGGATGCCGCCCAGGCCCCAGACCTTGCTGAAGGTGCGCGTCATCACCGTGTTCGACCCCGCATCCACCAGCGCCTGGCCGGGATCGTAGCCGGGGTCCTCCACGTACTCGGCATAGGCGCTGTCGAGCACCAGCAGGATGTCCTCGCGCAGCCCGGCGCGCAGCCGGTTCACCTCCGGCTGCGGCAGCAGCGCCCCCGTCGGGTTGTTCGGGTTCGCCAGGATCACGAGGCGCGTGCGCGGCCCGCAGGCGGCGATCAGCCCGTCCACGTCGGCCACCAGGTCCTTCTCGGGCACCTTGATGATCTGGCAGCCCGCCCAGCGGCCGGTCAGCTCGTACATGAGGAAGCCGTGGGCGGACATCACCAGCTCCGTCCCCTCCCCGCCATAGGCCAGGATGATCAGCGCCAGCAGCTCGTCCGATCCGTTGCCCGTCACGATCCGCGCCGGGTCCAGCCCGTGGTGCCGACCGATCGCCTCGCGCAGCGCCGTCGCCCCGCCATCGGGATAGCGGTGCGCCTCCCGCCCGGCCTCGGCGATCGCGGCGATGGCCGCCGGCGGCGGGCCGAAGGGCCCCTCGTTGGAGGAAAGCTTCACGATCCGGTTCACGCCCGGGACCTTGGATTCGCCGCCCACATAGGGCTCGACCGAGAGGATGGAGGGGCGGGGCATCACGGGCATGGTCGTCGTCTCTCCGACGGAATGGGGCGAGGGCCCCGAGATATGGGGGTTCAGCGGCCCGCCGCCTGGGGCAGGTCGGCCTCGGGTTCGGCATAGCCGCCGACCGGCACCGCGCGCAGCGCGGCCAGGGAGCCCAGGCGCGGGTCGCCCGCGGCCACCAGCCCCTTCACCTCCGCCAGGACGCGCAAGCCGCCCGCCGAGAAAACCAGGCGGAGGGGCGCCAGCCCCGCCGCGGCCATCGCCGTCACCATCGCCTCGCGCGCGGTGCCGGGCGCGCGCTCCAGCCGCAGCAGCCCGCGGTCGCGCGGGGTGGCGTCGGCACCGAAGCGGGCCACAACCAGCGCGCTGGGCAGCAACTGCCCGTCCCGCATCAGAAAGGGCAGCGCCGCCACCACCTGCACCCGCGGCACGTCCAGCCCGGCCCACCAGGCGGCCTCGGGCGGCTCGCCATCGGCCGGGGAAGGCAGCACGGCGACCGAGCACTCCCCCGCCGCCAGGGCGGCCAGCACCGCGGCGGGCGTGGCATGGGCGCGAAGCGGCGTGTCCAGCCCGAAATGCCCGCGCGCCAGCCCCTCCGTCCCCGCCATCGCCGCGACGGAGAAGTCGGATTGCTGGCGCAGCGAGGCGCCGATCACCTCCCGCCACAGCCGGGCGACGTCGGCGCGCGGCATGGGGCCCGCATGGCGCGCGAACAGCCGCCGCAGGATCATCGCCTCCCGCCCCGGGCGGAAGGAGGCGCCGCCCGCCTTCATCCCCTGGGCGGCCAGCGCGGCCGAGAGCGCCGCCCGCCGCATCAGCAGGTCGTGCACGGCATCGTCGATCGCGTCGAACTCGGCCCGGGCCGCCAGGAGGGCCGCGGGGTGGACAACGGACGGGTCGGTGAGGGCGGGATCGGGCATGTGACCGGGCATCGTGGGCCCGCCGGGTCTAGCGCCCCCTTGCCGGGGCGCCAAGGCGGGGCGGTGAGGGCCGCCCCGGGCAGTCCGCACCTTGCCCCCCCGGCAGCGGGCTCCTAATCCTCCCGCCCATGGATGAGGTCGTGCCGTTTCTGCCGGACGTGGCGCACCAGCGGGCCGTTTTCGCGGACGGGCTGCTGCTGGACAGCGGCGCCATGCTCGCGCCGCTGGTGGTGGCCTACGAGACCTACGGCACGCTGGACGCGAACCGCGGCAACGCCGTGCTCGTCTGCCATGCCCTGACCGGGGACCAGTACCTGGCCGGCCGGCACCCCGTCACCGGCCGCCCGGGCTGGTGGGAGAACATCGTCGGCCCCGGCCTGCCCATCGACACCGACCGCTTCTTCGTCATCTGCGCCAACGTGCTCGGCGGCTGCATGGGCAGCTCCGGCCCGCGGGAGGAGATGACGGACAACGAGGGCAACGGCATCGGCCGCCCCTGGGGCACCGACTTCCCGAGCGTGACGATCCGCGACATGGTGCGCGCCCAGAAGCGCCTGGTGGAGCGCCTGGGCATCACCCGCCTGCTGGCCGTCGTCGGCGGCTCCATGGGGGGCATGCAGGCCCTGCAATGGGCCGCGACCTTCCCGGAATCGGTCTTCGCCTGCGCCCCCATCGCGACGGCCGCCCACCACTCCGCCCAGAACATCGCCTTCCACGAGGTCGGCCGCGCCGCCATCCACGCCGACCCCGACTGGTGCGGCGGCGCCTACTGGCGCGAGGGCCGCCTGCCCGCGCAGGGCCTGTCCGTCGCGCGCATGGTCGCCCACATCACCTATCTCTCGGAAAGCGCGCTGACGCGGAAGTTCGGCCGCCGCCTCCAGGGCGCCAAGGCCGTCACCTTCCTGGAGGACGTCTTCGCGGTGGAAAGCTACCTGCGCCACCAGGGCAGCACCTTCATCCGCCGCTTCGACGCCAACTCCTACCTCACCATCACCCGCGCCATGGACTATTTCGACCTGGCCGAGGACTGCGGCGGCGACCTGTCGCTCGCCTTCCGCAACACGCCCACCCGCTTCTTCGTCGCCTCCTTCTCCTCGGACTGGCTCTTTCCCACCGCCGAGAGCCGCGCCATCACCCGCGCGCTCAACCGCGCCGCCGCCCGCACCTCCTTCATCGAGATCGCCTCCGACAAGGGCCACGACGCCTTCCTGCTGGACGAGCCCGAGTTCCACGCGGCATTGGCCGGCTTCCTGCGCGGCGCGGCCGACGCGGCGGGGGCCTGAGCGTGGGAATCCGGCCCAAGTCGGAGCCGATCCGCCCCAAGGCGGAGCCGATCCGCTATGTCGCCAAGAACATGCGCCTCGACCTCCGCCTGATCGCGGAAATGATCCCGGCCGGCGCCAAGGTGCTCGACATCGGCTGCGGCGACGGCGCCCTGATCGAGCACCTGACGCGCGAGAAGCACGCGGACGCGCGGGGCATCGAGATCGACATGGACGAGGCCACGCGGGCCGTCGCCGCGGGCCTGGCCGTGATCCACGGGGATGCCGATGCCGACCTCGCCCACTACCCCGACGGCGCCTTCGACTACGTCGTGCTGAGCCGCACCCTCCAGGCCGTGGAGCGCCCGCGCGAGGTGCTGCGCCAGATGCTGCGCATCGGCAGCCACGCCATCGTCTCCTTCCCGAACTTCGGCCATTGGCAGATGCGCTGGCGCCTGCTTTCCACGGGCCGGATGCCGGACACCGACACCTGGAACCGCCCCTGGTACGAGACGCCCAACATCCATCCCTGCACGATCCTGGACTTCGTGGCGCTCTGCGAGACGGACGGCTACGCGGTGGACGGATGGCTGGCGGTGGACGAGCGCGGCCTGCGCGCCCCCTGGCGCCGCGGGCTGCGGCTGGCCAACCTGTTCGGGGAGCAGGCGCTCTTCCTGCTGAGCCGGAAAACCTGAGATGAAGTACCCGGTGACGCCGGACGGCCGCTATTTCGCGGTGCGCGGACGGCTCTGGCGCATGGCCAATCCCGCCCTGCCGCCCGAGGAGCGCGAAACCCTGACCGGCGCGCTGATGAACGCCCGCCGCGCGGTCGGCGCCGCCCTGCGCGCGGAGGACGAGGCCGCGCTCAAGACCGCCCGCGCGGCGGTGGACGAGGCCAAGCGCGCCTTGGGCGAGCGCGGCCCGGTCTGGTGGGAGGACGACGCCCCCGACATGAACCGCAAAAAGGTGAAGAACACGCCCTACGCCGACTGGTACGCCTCGCTAGGCCTCTGAAGACGCTTTAAAAACAGGCGCATGGACCCCATATCGGGCCCATGCGCAACACCCCTGCGGGGCCCCGCGCCGAAGCGTCCCCGCCCCCCTCCCGAACCCTTCGCCGCCGCGTCGCCCGCCTGGCCCGGGCGGTGCGGGAACGCCGCGCGCTGGAGCTGCTCTATGGCGGCGCCTGGCGCGTGGTGCACCCGCACGCCATCGGCCGCATGGGCACCGGGCGCACGGGCCTGCTGACCTGGCAGACCGCCGGGCTGGCGCGCGGCCCCGCAGACCCCGGCGAGGGCTGGCGCATGTTCGACGTCGCCCGCATCGAGGCCACGCGGGCGCTGCGCGCGCACTTCGCCCCCCGCCCCCGCGGCGGCCCGGCCTGGACCGCGGGGATCGACGCACCGGTGGCCGAGGTGCCGCCGCGCGCCGAGGCGCTGGCCGCCTGAGCACCTGAGGCGCGCCGCGCACCTCGCCCGCGGTTCCGCCCGTGGCAGGCATAAGGCCGATCGGCGGGAAGCGGACACGGGCCTCCCGATCATGGAGGCCGGGCCCGGACTAGGCCCGTCCGGGTGACTTCAGCACCTGTGCCAGCACGCCGCCACCGATGACGAGGAGGGCACCGAACAGGCTCCCGGATGTCGGCGTGGCATGCAGCACGAGGGCATCGAGCGCCATGGCCCACAGCAGCCCGGAAAACTGCCACGGCGCCAGGCGCGACGCCTCGCCCCGGTGCAGGGCCGCCGCGATGCTCGCCAGCGCGGCGGTCTGAACAACGGTCACCACCACGATCAGCCCGGCGGACACAGGGCTGACGGGGTGCCAGTCGGCAGCAACCGGCACGGCCAGCAGCACGACCCCGACCAGGGCAACCTGCATGATCGTGTCGAGCGTGGTGGCGACCTCGCGGAGGCGCCGGATGAAGATCTGATAAACGGCATAGGTGAGCGCGCCCGCGAAGGCCGCCGCGATGCCGGCCAGGCTTGCCTCCCCGCCCGGCTTCACGATCAGCAGCATGCCGGCGAAGCCCACCAAGGTCCCGAGCCAGCGGCCGAGCGAGACCCGCTCGCGCAGGAAAAGGCCGCCGAGCAGGGCGAGCAGGAGCGGTGCGGTGAAGCCGAGGGCCGAAGCGGCGGTGACCGACAGGAGCGTGTAGGCAAGCACCGCGAGCGCATTCGAGACGACGAGCGCCGCCGCCGCGGCCCTCTGCTGCCACGCCCTCTCCGGCCGAAACAGGCGATGCCACGTCATCCCGTTCCCTGGCCAGGAGGTTGCGGCCAGGCCGACCAGAAGGATCACGACGCAGCGGAGAAAGGTGACCTGCAAGGGGGTCAGCCCGTGATTGGTGACCAGGCCCCTGGAGAGCGCGTAGCCCAGGACGTAGAGGAGCCCCGAAAGAACCGTGAGCCCGATGGCAACCGACGTCATCGAGCCCCGGGGAGGGGTCGGTCCCGTCTTCAACGCGTCCAAGCCATTCACTCCACCCCTCGGGATCGGCTCGGTGCTGCGCCGTCAGGCCGCATCGTAGCCCCGGGCAGGCCTGAAGGGGATGCCGCCGGCAGGCATCCGAACCGCCTTTCTTTCCGCCCCCAGCCGCCGCTCAACACCGCGGCACGCTCCGGGCAGCGGGCGACGCCGCACCACGCTGACAGGTCCGTGGCCGGGCTCTAGGATGGCCGGCGCGGCCTCGGGGGAGGCCCTGGGGATTGAACGAATCGTGGCGGGCATGATCCTGCGCCTGGCGCTTCTCGCGCTGGCGGGCGGCGCTCTCTCGGCTTGCGGCTCCACGCGGGGCGGGCCGCACGCGGCGGGCCAGGGCTACGAGGCCGGGGATGGCTACCTCTCCTGCGTGCCCTATGCCCGCGCCCGCTCCGGCCTCGACCTGCGCGGGGATGGCTGGCAGTGGTGGGAGGCCGCCGCCGGCCGCTACGCGCGCGGCCCCCAGCCGCGCGCCGGCGCGGTGCTGGTGTTCCAGCGCACCGCCCGCCTGCGGGACGGGCACGTGGCCGTGGTGTCGCGCGTGCTGGGCGCGCGCGAGATCCGGGTGGACCACGCCAACTGGGCCTCGGGCGGGCTGCGCGGGCGGGTGGCGCGCGACCAGCCGGTGATCGACGTCTCGCCGCGCAACGACTGGTCGGAGGTCCGGGTCTGGTATCCCCCGGCCGCGGTGGTGGGAAACACCGTGTTTCCCGCCTACGGCTTCATCCTGCCGGAACGGCGCTGGGCCGGCCTGGGCGCCGAAGGCGGCGGATGACGCGCCTGTCATCTCCCCATTGCGCCGGCGCGGCGCATGGCCCATGTCCCTTCCGCAATTCCAGGGGCAGCCCTGCCGGGTCAGCCGGTAGGTTTACCCCGGGGGGGCGCCGACCTAGTCTCCCCTCCGGAGTAGGGGCCTCAGGTCGCTGGCTCACCAAACCAGGCAAGGATATCGGGGCTTAAAATGGGTTCGTTCAGCATCTGGCACTGGCTCGTCGTGCTGCTGGTCGTGCTGCTGCTCTTCGGCAGCGGCAAGATCAGCGGGCTGATGGGCGACCTGGCCACGGGCATCAAGTCCTTCAAGAAGAACATCAAGGAGGATGAGCCCGACGCCTCCATGACAGACACCACCGTGGTGCCTCCGGCCGGCAACCTGCCGTCCCCCCATGTTCCCGGCGCCGGCGTCCACGCCGCCAGCACGGATGCCGCCCGCACCACCGTCCGCCAGCCCCCGGGCGTCTGAACACCCGCGCCTGAACATCGGCACCCAAGCCCGGACCCCGGGCCCGGGTGCGACACCGGGTGCCCCGTCGGGGCCCCCGGGGCGCGGCTCTCGCGGGCCTCCCTCGCGGCCCGAATCGGCGCGCCGGTCCCGCAGGGGGCCGGCGCGCTGCGTTTGGTTTTTCCTGCATCCCGGAGGGGCGATGCCCAACCGAATTCCCGAGGCGGCGATCCACGCCATCATCGAGGCCGGCCGCCGCATGGCCGAGCGGAACTGGGTGCCCGCCACCGCCGGCAACATTTCGGTCCGCCTGCCCGGGGACCGCGTGGCGATCACCCGCTCCGGCTTCCACAAGGCGCATCTGAGCGCCGACGCCGTGATGGCCGTGGACCTGCACGGCGCGCCCGAGGACCCGGCGCTGCGCCCCTCCGCCGAAACCGGGCTGCACTGCGGCATCTACCGCGCCTTCCCCGACACGCGGGCGGTGGTGCACGGGCATTCCATCGCCAACACCGTGCTGTCCCGCCGCGCCGGGGACACGATCCGGCTGGAAGGCTACGAGCTGCTCAAGGTGCTCCCCGGCCTCGACACCCATGCCGCCGCCGTCGCCCTGCCCGTGCTGGACAACGACCAGGACATCCCGCGCCTCCAGGCGGCGGTGGAGGCGCGCTGGGCCCGCATGGCCGCCCCCGCCCTTCCCGCCTATTTGATCCGCGGCCACGGTATCTATGTATGGGGCCCCGACATGGACGCCGCCCTGGCGCGCCTGGAGGGGCTGGAATTCATGCTGGCCTGCAAGATGGCCGCCATCAGCCTGGGAGGTTCCGACCCATGAGCCGCCTCGTCGTTCACGACGCCACCACCAAGGCCGTCCTGCAGGACACGCAGGACCCCGCCGAGATCGCCGCCACCCTCGGCGCCATCGGCGTGCGATTCGAGCGCTGGGAGGTCGCCGACCTGCCCGAGGGCGCCGAGGCCGAGGCCGTGCTGGCCGCCTACAAGCCCCGCCTGGACGCCCTGATGGGCGAGACGCAGGCCGGCACCGCCGACGTGATCCGCCTGACCGCCGACCACCCCCAGGCCGATGCCATCCGCGCCAAGTTCCTGGCCGAGCACCGCCACACCGAGGACGAGGTCCGCTTCTTCCACGAGGGCGCGGGCAACTTCATCCTGAACGTGGGGGGCCGCGTCTACGACGCCCACTGCACCCGGGGCGACCTGATCTCCGTGCCCGCCGACACCCACCACTGGTTCGATGCCGGCCCGGTGCCCAGGGTGACGGCGCTGCGGATCTTCACGGACACCACGGGCTGGACGCCGCACTACACGGGCACCGACATGTCGGAGCGCTTCCCGGCCACCACCGCTTGAGCACGCCCGGCAGCGGCACGCCGGTCCGGACCGTCCTCCTCGACATCGAGGGGACGACCAGCGCCATCGCCTTCGTGAAGGACACGCTCTTCCCCTTCGCGGAGCGGGCGCTGGACGGCTTCCTGCGCGACCGCGGCGCCGACCCGGCGGTCGCGCCGGTTCTGGACGAGGTGCGCGCCCTCGCGCCCGGCCATGAGCCCGCCGAGGCGCTGCGCGGCTGGATGGCGCGCGACGAGAAGGTCACGCCGCTCAAGGCGCTGCAGGGCATGATCTGGCGGCAGGGCTTTGAATCCGGCCAGATCCGCGGCCACCTGTGGCCGGACGTGGCGCCCTGCCTGCGCGCCTGGGCGCGGGGCGGCATCGCGCTCCGCATCTACTCCTCGGGCTCGGTGGAGGCGCAGCGCCTGCTCTTCGCCCATACCGAGGCGGGCGACCTCACCCCTCTGCTCCAGGGCTTCGACGACACCCGCACCGGACCCAAACGCGAGGCCGCCTCCTATGCCGCCATCGCCGCCTCGGCGGGGCAGCCGCCGGGCGCGGTGCTGTTCCTCTCCGACGTCGCGGAAGAGCTGGACGCGGCGGCCACGGCCAGGATGCGGGTCTGCCAGCTCGTCCGCCCGGCCGATGGCACGATCGCCAGCGGCCGGCACCCCGCCTGCGGCACCTTCCCCGAAGTCGCCGCCCGCTTCGGCCTGCCCGCCCCCGACGAGCCGCCACCCGGCTGAGGCCGGGCATCCCGCCTTGTCATCCGACCGCGCTTGCGAGGTGCCGCGCGCGGGTCCAGAGGGGTTCGGCCCCAGGCCCGATTCGCCCTTTTCCCCTTGCCCGGACTCCGGGAGACAACACCGATGTTGACCACCTATTCCCTCCGCGGCGGCGCCTGCGCCGTGCACGGGGGCCTCGACACGCCGGAGGCCATCGCCGCCTCCACCTGGATCGACCTCCTCAACCCCACGCCGGAGGAAGAGCGCGCCGTCCAGGAGGCGCTGCAGATCGAGGTGCCGACCCGCGAGGAGATGCAGGAGATCGAAAGCTCCTCCCGCCTCTACAAGGAAGGCGAGGTGCTCTTCCTCACCGCCTCCTTCCTCTACGGCGCCGACGAGGGGGAGTTCGGCTCCACCCCCATCACCTTCGTGCTCGCCCCCACCGCGCTGATCACGGTGCGCTACGCGACGCCCAAGGCCTTCTCGGTCTTCGCCGTGCGCGCCCAGCGCCAGGCCCTGCCCATCCTGCGCACGCCCGACGGCGTGATGCTCCACCTGTTCGAGCAGATCGTGGACCGCCTCGCCGACATCCTCGAGCGCACCGCGAGCGAGATGGACCGCGCCAGCCAGACCACCTTCCGCAACGCCCGCAACCAGGGCGTGAAGGCGAACAAGCGGGACGTGGACCTGCGCCAGGCGCTGCTCACCCTCGGCCAGGTCGGCGAGGTCACGACGCGGGCCAGCGACACGCTGCTGGGGCTGACCCGCATCCTGACCTTCGTCGGCGCCGAGAAGTCGAACGCCGTGCGCAAGGAGAACCAGATCATGATCAAGACCCTGGTCCGCGACGTGCGCTCCCTCGTCGAATACGCGAACACCATGGCGGCCAAGGCCCAGTTCCTGCTGGACGCCGTGCTCGGCATCATCAGCATGGACCAGAACGGCATCATCAAGACCTTCACGGTCGCGTCCGTGGCCCTGATGCCGCCCACGCTGGTGGCCAGCATCTACGGCATGAACTTCCAGCACATGCCCGAGCTCGGCTGGGAACTCGGCTATCCCTGGGCGCTGCTGCTGATGGTGGCCAGCGCCCTGCTGCCGATCGTCTACTTCAAGCGCAAGGGCTGGCTGTAGCGGCCGCTCATTCGGCCGCCACCATCGCGGGCGGCTTCTCCGGCATCTCCGGCCCCATGCCGTGCCGGTGCAGCCAGGACAGCGTGTGGTACACCGCCTTGAAGGACAGGATCGGCAGGATGGCGCGCGGGTCGCCGAAGCGCCCGCCGGCCAGGTTCCCGGCCAGCATGTTGATGATGCCGTCCCGCATCCACAGCGTGTTGCGCGGCGCCATGAACAGGCTGCGCATGACCGGGTCGTTGATGCGGTAGATCAGCCAGCCGATCCGGTCCATCGCGCGCGCCAGCTCCGCATTCGTGGCCCGGCAGGCCGCCGCCCCGCGAACGGGGTCGTCCAGCCAGGTGTCCGCCGCCTTCGCGCCCAGCTCGCCCGCCGTCATCGCCATCAGCACGCCCGTGGAGAACATCGGGTCCACGAAGCCGAAGGCGTCCCCGATCATCAGAAAGCCCTCCCCCGAGCCGGAAGTGGCGCGATAGGAATAATTGGCGGTGGAATGGATCTCCGAGGTGATCTCGGCGCCGCGCGTGCGGGCGGACACCGTCGGGCTGCTCGCGATGCGCTCCAGGAACAGCTCCTTCGCGCTTCCCTTCCGCCCCTTCCAGGCCGCCTGGTTGCCCACGAAGCCGATGCTCATCACGTCGCCCGGCAGGGGGATCAGCCAGAACCAGCCATCCT
This sequence comes from Muricoccus vinaceus, assembly GCF_042433125.1. Classification (NCBI taxonomy): domain Bacteria; kingdom Pseudomonadati; phylum Pseudomonadota; class Alphaproteobacteria; order Acetobacterales; family Roseomonadaceae; genus Muricoccus; species Muricoccus vinaceus. The sequence continues at coordinate 28,820 of NZ_JBHLVZ010000083.1, forward strand.
CGGCCAGATGAATGGAGATGTAGCCGTCCAGCTCGCCCTCCCGCCGCTCCACGCCCGTGAAGTGCGCGTACATGGCGGCGGTGTTGTTCTGCTTGTTGGCTTCCTTCAGCCGCATCTTCCCGGCCAGGAAGGTGTCGCGCCCGGACGCGTCCAGCACGAAGCGCGGCCGGAAGGAAAGGTCCACGCCCTCCTTCGTGCGCGCCGTCACCGCGGCGCGCTCCCCCGGGGCCGCGAAGGCGATGTCGGTGACGCGCGTTTCCTCCAGCGTGTTCGCGCCCAGGCGGCGGGCATTGGAGAAGAGCGCCGCGTCGAAGTCCGAGCGCCGCACCTGCCAGGAATGGGTGCGCGCCTTGTTCAGCGCGCTGGCGAAAGGAAAGGCGCAGGAGCGCCCCGTGCGGTCCGAGACGAACTCGGCGCCCGGCTTGTGCACGCCCATCCCGCGCACCGTCTCCATCATCCCGAGCCGTTCGAGGATGTCGAGGTTCCGCGGCAGCAGGCTCTCGCCGATATGGAAGCGCGGATGCGCCTCCTTCTCCACCAGCACCACGTCGCGCCCGGCCTTGGCCAGCAGGGCGGCGGCGGTGGAGCCGGCGGGCCCGCCGCCGACGATCAGCACATCGGGTGTCGCGCTCTGTTCCATGACCCGAAGAATTCCGTCTCCCGCCCCCGCCGGTCAAGTATTGCGGCCATGCCCCGGCGCGCATCGCCGCGCCCGCCCGGCCGTGCCAGGCTGGGTTCATGCACCCCGCTTACCGCCTGGGCGCCCGCGAGGCGCTGGGCGCCCAGGCCGTCGCCATGGCCTGCACCTTCATCGCCTTCGGGGCCGCGGTCCACGCGGCCGGCTTCGGGCTGGGCTGGGGGCTCGTGTCCTCGGCGGGGGTCTATGGCATGGCCGGGCAGATGGTGCTGCTGGGGGCCCATCCCGGCGCGGAAACGGCGGCGGTGGCGGGCTCCCTGATGGCGAACGCCCGGTTCCTGCCGATGGCCGCCTCCCTCGCCCCCCTGGTGCGCGGCCCCCTCGCCCCCTTCTGCGTCCCCTTCGTGGCCATCACCCCCTGGGCCGCCGCCATGCGCCGCCTGCCCGGCCTGCCGGAGCCCGACCGCGCCCGCTGGTTCCTCGGCTTCGGCCTCACGGTCTGGACGGTGGGGCTGCTCACCACCGCGCTGGGCCACGCCATCGCCGGCTACCTGTCGCCCCCCGTGCTGCGCCTGCTGCTGATGGTGAACGTGCTCTACTTCGCCCTGCTGATCGCGGCGGGCCTGGCCCGCGGCGGGCCCTGGCGCGCCTCCCTGGCGGGGGCGGTGGCGGCACCCTTCGCCCTGCTGCTGCCGCCCGGCCTCCCCCCGGCCTGGGGGCTGCTCGGCGCCGCCCTCGCGGGCGGCACGGCCGCCTTCCTGCTGCGGCGGCGGTGATGGGGGAAGGCTGGGGCCCGCTGCTGGCGGCAGCCGCCGCCACGCTGCTGCTGCGCGCCACCGGCATCGCGCTCGCCTGGCGCCTGCCCGCCACCCACCCCGCCATCGCCTGGGCCGCCGCCGTCAGCGAGGCCGCGCTCTCCGCCTGGGTGGTGCTGGCCCTGATCTCCCCGGGCTCCTGGCCGCTTTCCGCACGGCTGGCCGGGGCCGCGGTGGCGCTGGCCGCCTTCTTCCTGGCGGGCCGGCGCCTCCTGCCGGGCATGGCGGCCGGGCTGGCGGCGATCTGGGGCGTGAACTGGCTGCTGGGCTGAGCGGCGCCCTTATTCCTCGTCCTCCTCCCGCGCCGGCGGTCGCTGGATCCGCGCCTCCAGCCGCCGCCGGAGCTGCGCCATGCCCCGGCGCAGCTCCTCGTTCTCCCGCTGGCACTGCCGCAGCCGCGACTCGACGGCACTCAGCACATCCGGCGGGGGCGGGGCGGTCCGGCGGGGATCGGCGCCCTCGGGGCGGGGCATCAGCACGTCGGCCCAGGTCAGGCCGAGCCGCTTCATCAGCCGGCTCGCCGCCAGCGCCGCCGAGGCCCGTTCCCCCGCGAAGTCCGACCCCAGCAGCGCCAGAACCCGCGCCAGCTTCGCCGCATCGCCTGCCTGCATCCCGCACCCCCGTTCCCGGGCCGCTCAGGCGCCGCCCGCGCCGGGTTTCCAGCCCGGCGGCGCCATGGCGAAGCCCTCGAAGCGGAACGCGGGGCTGACGGTGCAGGCCACCAGCGACCACGCGCCAAGGCTTTCCGCCGCCTGCCAGAACCCCGCCGGCACCAGGGAGAACAATTCCTCCTCCGCGCCGAGATCCGGCCCCAGCCGGCACGAAGCCGGCGCGCCACCCTCCGAAACCCGCAGCAGGAGCGGCGCCCCGCGCTGCCAGTGCCAGCCCTCCGCCGCATCCACCCGGTGCCAGTGGCTGCGCTCCCCGGCCGCCAGAAGGAACAGGATCGCGGTTCCGGCGCCCCGCCCGCCACCGGCCGGGGCGTCGCGCCATGTTTCGCGGTAATGCCCGCCCTCCGGATGCGGCGCGAGGCCCAGCGCCGCGATCACCGCCCCCGCCGGCAGGGAGGCGTCGCGCAGGTCGGGGCCCGGCCTCACGTCGGCACGGAGCGCGCCAGCGCCGGCCGGTCGGCCACCGAGGCCAGCCAGGCGGCCAGGCCCGGCCAGCCCTCCCGCCAGGGCTCATGCGCGAAGCGGAAGTCGAGGTAGCCGAGCGCGCAGGCCACCGCGATGGCGCCGACATCCTCCAGCCCCGCGGGCGGCGCGGCCTCCAGCCGGTCCAACCCGCGTGTGACGGCGGCCTTCTGCCGGGCGTCGAAGGCCTGCCGCCCCTCGTCCTGCGGCAGCGCCACCTGCATGCGGCGCGCGACGGCGGCGTCCATGATCCCGTCCGCCAGCGCCTGCATGATCGCCACCCGCAGCCGCGCCGGGCCGGAGGGCGGCATCAGCGGCGGCGCGTCGCCCAGCGTGTCCAGGTAATCGCAGATCACCGGGCTGTCGAAAACGGGCGTGCCGTCCTCCAGCAGCAGCAGCGGCACCTTGGAGAGCGGGTTGCCCGCCAGAAGCTCCGGCGGACTGACATGGGCATTGGTCGGCACGATCTCGATTCCCCCATCGAGCCCGCGCGCGATGGCGCAGGCGATCACCTTGCGGGCGAAGGGGCTGGCGGAGGAGGAAAACAGGCGCATGGGGCGTTCCCGGTCGATACACACGGCAGGCTAGGCCAGGGCAGCGGCCCCGGCGAGAGGCTCACCCCACCGGCGGAAACGCGCCCCCATCCGTCGGCCGCAGCGCCTCGAACAACGCCGTCACCTCCACGTAGTCGCGGTATCCGCAGCGCGCGATGGTGCCGGCCGCCACCATGTCGAAGCGCCCGTCCCGCAGGCAGCGCTGGTCGATATGCACCCCCACCACCTGCCCCACCGTGAGGAAGCCGTTGCTCGGGCGCCCTTCCTGGTCGTGCAGCTCCATCGCGTGCACCACCCGGCATTCCAGCGCCGCCGGGCTCCCGGCCACGCGCGGCGGCCGCACCAGGCGGCTCGGCGCCGCCGCGATCCCCGCCGACTCGAACTCGCTCACCCCTTCCGCCTGGTTGCCGGACGACGCATTCATCGCCTCGAACAGATCGCGCGTGGCCAGGCTGAACACGAACTCCCCGGTCGCCCGCGCATTGGCGGCGGAATGCTTCATCCCCTCGCTGCCGAAGGCGATCATGGGCGGCGCGTTGTGGACGATGGCGAAGTAGCTGTAGGGCGCGAGGTTCACCCGCCCCAGGGCATCCACCGTGGAGATCCACCCGATCGGCCGCGGGGCGACGATGGCCTTGAAGGGGTCCCAGGGCAGCCCGTGCCCGTTCCGGGGCTCGTAGAACACGCGCCCCCTACCCCTTGAACACGTCCTTTCCCGCCCGCCGCGCCGCCAGCTCCTCCACGCTGCGCGCCCTCAGGAAGGGATTGGTCGCCCGCTCCTGGTCCAGGGTGGTCGGCACGGTGGCGAGCCCCGCCTTGCGCAGCGTCCGCACCTCCTCCGCCCGGTCCCGCAGCGCGGCGTTCTCCGGCTCCACCGTCAGCGCGAAGCGGGCGTTGCTTTCGGTGTACTCGTGCCCGCAGAGCACCAGCGTGTCGCCGGGCAGCGCGTCCAGCAGGCGCAGCGCCCGGAACATGTCGGCGGGCTTGCCCTCCAGCAGCCGCCCGCAACCTAGCGAGAACAGCGTGTCCCCCGCCAGAACCGCATGGGCGGCGGCGATGTGGAACGCGACATGGCCGATCGTGTGCCCGGGGCTGTCCAGCACCTCGATCTCGCCGCTGCCCAGCGGCACGCGGTCCCCGGGCTTCACCGCCCTGTCCAGCTTCGGCAGCCGGTGGGCATCGGCCGCGGCACCCAGGACCTTCGCCCCCGTGGCCCGCACCATCTCGGGCACGCCGTCGATGTGGTCGGCGTGGTGGTGGGTCAGCAGGATCCAGTCCAGCCGCCCGGGCTCGGGCATCTCCGCAAGGGCCGCCAGGTTGGCGCCGGCCTCGCCGGGGTCGCAAAGCGCCACCAGCCCCGTGGCCCCGTCGCGCAGCAGCCAGGCGTAGTTGTCCGACAGATTGGGCACGGCGCGGATGGTCCAGCCGGTTGTCTCGCTCATGCGCTGTCTCCTGGGGTCGGGAACCCCTATATCCCCCTCATGGCCGCCGAGGTCCACTTCACCGCCCGGGGATTGCAGGGCTTCTACGAGGCCCCCCTTGGTGCCGTCACGCGCCGGATCCTCCGCGCCCGCCTCCGCCAGGTCTGGCCGGAGCTGACCGGGCACGAGGTGCTGGGCATCGGCCATGCCGGCCCCTACCTGCGGCTCTGGCGGCGCGGCGCGGCGCGGCTGGTGGCCGCCACCCCGGTCTGCCTGGCGGTGGGCCGAAGCACCATTCCCTGGCCACCGGACGGCCCGGGCGCCACGACGCTGACCGAGGAGGACCGCCTCCCCTTCGCCGACGTCTCCTTCGACAACATCCTGCTCGTCCACGGCCTGGAGGCCGCGGAGAACGCCCGCCGCCTCCTGCGCGAGGCCTGGCGCGTGCTGCGGCCCGAAGGGCGGCTGCTGGCGGTGGTGCCCAACCGCCGCTCGGTCTGGGCCCACCTGGAGCGCACCCCCTTCGGCCACGGCCAGCCCTATTCCCCCGGGCAGCTCGCGCGCCTGCTGGAACGCTCCATGTTCGAGGTGGAGCGGCGCGAGGCCGCGCTGTTCATCCCCCCCTTCGGCCTGCGCCCGCTGCTGCGCGGCGCCAAGCTGTGGGAGGCCGCCGGACAGGCCCTGCTGCCCCAGCTCGGCGGCGTGACGGTGATCGAGGCGCGCAAGACCGTGCAGGGCCTGATCCCGGCCGCCGGGCTTCCGGCGCGCCCCATGCGGCGCCCCGTGCGGGCGCAGGCGGTGCGCCAGGGCTGGGCGGTGGCCGACCAGGCGCCCGGGCAGGCCCCGGCGGCGCGGGCGAGGGGCGGCGACTGACCGCCGCGCGTTTGCCGCGGCGGGCGCCCGGCCCTAAAGCCCTCCCGCGGCCTCCTGCCGCAAGGAACGCATCGTGCTGCTGGACCCCGCCCTGGCCTGGATCGCCGAGAACCGCACGGGGGTGATCATCATGGTCGCGGTGATGATGATCACCATCTGGTTCCGCCGCCGCTAGCGCGTCGGGCGCGGCTTCTCGCCCGAGTAGTCGTAGAACCCGCGCCCGGTCTTGCGGCCGAGCCAGCCGGCCTCGACATGCTTCACCAGCAGCGGGCAGGGCCGGTACTTGCTGTCGCCCATGCCCTCGTGCAGCACCTGCATGATCGCGAGGCAGGTATCCAGCCCGATGAAATCCGCCAGCTCCAGCGGCCCCATCGGCTGGTTGGTGCCGAGCTTCATGCCCGTGTCGATCGAGGCCACGTCGCCCACGCCCTCATGGAGGGTGTAGACGGCCTCGTTGATCATCGGCATCAGGATGCGGTTCACGATGAAGCCGGGGAAGTCCTCGCTCGTCGCGGTGGTCTTGCCCATCGCCCGCGCCAGCGCGTCCACCGCCTGGTAGGTGGCGTCGTCGGTCGCGATGCCGCGGATGATCTCCACCAGCTTCATCACCGGCACCGGGTTCATGAAGTGCATGCCGATGAAGCGCGCGGGCCGGTCCGTCACCGCCGCCAGCCGCGTGATCGGAATGGAGGAGGTGTTGGTCGCGAGGATCGCCTCCGCCTTCAGGTGCGGACAGAGCGAGCGGAAGATCGACTTCTTGACCTCCTCCCGCTCCGTCGCCGCCTCGATGACGATGTCGCAGCCGCCGAGCGCCGCCATGTCGGTGCCGGTGGTGATGCGGGCCAGCGCCGCGTCGCGCGCCGCGGCCTCCAGCGTGCCCTTGGAAACCTGGCGCTCCATGTTCTTCGCGATGGTGGCGCGGGCCTTGTCCAGCGCCTCCGGGTTCACGTCGATCATGATGGCGGCGAGCCCGGCCTGGGCCGCGACATGCGCGATGCCGTTGCCCATCTGCCCGGCGCCGATGACGCCGACGGAGCGAAGTGCCGGCGCCGCCTCGCTCACTTGCCGAGCTCCGCCTCGATCTCCGGGATGAGCTTGAACACGTCGCCCACCAGGCCGTAGTCGGCCACCTGGAAGATCGGCGCCTCCTCGTCCTTGTTCACGGCGACGATGACCTTGCTGTCCTTCATGCCCGCGAGGTGCTGGATCGCGCCCGAGATGCCGAAGGCGATGTAGAGCTCCGGCGCCACGATCTTGCCGGTCTGCCCCACCTGCTGGTCGTTCGGCGCATAGCCCGCATCCACCGCCGCGCGCGAGGCACCCACGGCGGCACCCAGCTTGTCCGCGATGCCGTCCAGGATGTGGAAGTTCTCGGCCGAGCCCATGGCGCGGCCGCCGGAAACGACGATGCGGGCCGCCGTCAGCTCCGGCCGCTCGCTCTTCACCAGCTCCGCGTTCACGAAGGTGGAGACGCCGGGATCGGCCGCCGCCTGCGCGGGCTCGACGGCGGCGCTGCCGCCCTCGGGCGCCGCCGGGTCGAAGGAGGCGGCGCGCACCGTCAGCACCTTCTTCGGGTCGGAGGACTGCACGGTGGCCAGCGCGTTGCCCGCGTAGATCGGCCGCACGAAGGTGTCGGCGTCCACGATGCCCGAGATGTCGCTGATCGGCTGCACGTCCAGCAGCGCGGCGACGCGCGGCATGATGTTCTTGCCCAGCGCGGAGCCGGGCGCGAGCAGGTGCGTGTAGCCGTCGGCCAGCCCCGCGATCAGCGCGGCCGCGGGCTCGGCCATGATGTGCTCGGCGGGGGAATGCACGACCTTGGCGACGCCCGCGATCTTCGCGCCGGCCTGGGCCACGGCCTCGGGCCCGATCACCAGCAGGTGCACGTCGCCGAGCTGGCCGGCGGCGGCGATGGCCGAGCGCGTGGGCTGGTTGATCGCGGCGTTGTCGTGATCGGCGAGGACGAGGACGCTCATGGGATCACCTTCGCTTCGTTGCGGAGCTTGGAGACGAGTTCGGCGGCCGAGGCCACCTTCACGCCGGCCTGGCGCTTGGGCGGCTCCTCGACCTTGAGCACCTTCAGGCGCGGCGCCGTGTCCACGCCGAGGTCGCCCGGCTTGATCGTCTCGATCGGCTTCTTGCGGGCCTTCATGATGTTGGGAAGGCTGGCATAGCGCGGCTCGTTCAGCCGCAGGTCCGTCGTGACGATGGCCGGCAGCGTCAGCTTCACCGTCTCCTGCCCGCCATCCACCTCGCGCGTCACGCTCGCGCTGCCATCGGCGACCTCGACCTTGTTGGCGAAGGTGCCCTGGCCCCATCCCAGCAGCGCCGCCAGCATCTGGCCGGTGGCGTTCATGTCGTCGTCGATGGCCTGCTTGCCGAGGATGACGATCTGCGGCGCCTCCTTGTCCACGATCGCCTTGAGGATCTTGGCCACCGCGATCGGCTCCACCGCATCGGCGGTTTCCACCAGGATGCCGCGGTCGGCACCCATGGCCAGGGCGGTGCGGATCTGCTCCTGCGCCTGGGGCACGCCGATGGAGACGGCGACGATCTCGGTCGCCACCCCCTTCTCCTTCAGCCGCACGGCCTCCTCGACGGCGATCTCGTCGAAGGGGTTCATGGACATCTTCACGTTGGCGGTCTCGACGCCCGTGCCGTCCGGGCGAACCCGGACCTTCACGTTGTAGTCCACCACGCGCTTGACGGGGACGAGGATCTTCATGCGGAAGGGCGGTCCTCTGCTGGGCAGCGGCTCTGGCCGATGCGTTTTAGGGGACCACGGGCGGCCCCGGAAAGGCGGACACACGAAGCGGATGCGCACAGAAAGGCGCAAGCGGGCCTCGGGTGCCCGGAGTCCGCGCGGTCTATACGGCCCGGCCCCACCCGCCACAAGCCGGACCCCCGCGAGCGGGGCGCCGGCAGGCCGGAGAGGCCGCCCGCCTCAGCCCCGCATCAGGTAGAGCAGCAGGGCGAAGAGCGCGAGGGTGATCCCCTGCAGCGTCACGCGCCAGCGCATCAGCGCGTTGGCTTTGTGGCCGTCCTCGCTTCCCCGGGTCATGCCGACCATGCCGTAGAAGAGGGTGCCGAGGGTGCCGAGCATCCCGAGGCCGACGAGAATGGTGAGGAATGTGATCATGACCCGATGAATGTGGTCATGCCCGCCCCCGCGGCAACGTTCACGCCCCCGCGCGCGGGGCATGCCGGGCCCCGCCGCGGCGCGTGGGCATCCCCCTTCAACCCCCACGCCGCCTCCCCTTGGCCGGCACCTCCGGCACCGGGTCCGGCCCCGCCATCTTCCGCACCACCGTCAGCAGCGCCGCCTTGGTCGGGAAATCCAGGGAACGGTAGGCGCGCAGCAGGGCCTCCTCGTCCCCCGCCAGCAGCCCCAGGCTGCCCTGCTCCTCCTCCAGCACCTCCTGCGGCGGCATCACGTCCGGGTCCAGCCCCACCAGCCAGGACACGGAGGTGCCGAGCACCTCCGCCAGCCGCACCAGCCGCGCCCCCCGCGGCACCGGCGCCGTGCCTTCCCGCAGCCGGGGCAGCAGGTCCGGCGGGAGCCCGGCCCGGCGAAAGGCCTCCTCCGGGGAAAGGTCCAGGCGCTCCAGCCGGGACTCGATCAGTTCGACCATGGGCGGGGGTTCTTGGTCCATGACCGGGAAACGCCGGTGCGCGGCGCCGGTCGGCAAAGCGCCGGGCCGGACGAACCCAGAAAACGATCCCGGAAAACGATCCCGGAAAACGAACCCAGAAAACGAACCCAGAAAACGATCCCACGAAAATACGAGCGGGGGTCCCGCCCTCCGGCTTCTTGACCGCGCCCTCCCGCGCCCCGACCTTCGGGGGTGATCCCCAACGGGGCCCATTCGGGAAAACAAGCGATGAGCGAGAACACCAAGGCCGTCAGCGACGACAGCTTCAAAACCGACGTGCTGCAGGCCGAGGGCCCGGTGCTGGTCGATTTCTGGGCCGAGTGGTGCGGCCCCTGCCGCACCGTCGGCCCCCTCCTCGACGAGATCGGCCGCGACTACGCGGGCAAGCTGACGGTCGCCAAGGTCAACATCGACGAGAACCCGATGACGCCCAACGAGTACGCGGTGCGCGGCATCCCCACCATGATCCTGTTCAAGGACGGCAAGCCCGTGGACATGAAGGTCGGTGCCATGCCGCGCGGCCAGCTGCGCGACTGGGTGGACCAGGCGATCGGCGCCAAGGCCTGACGCCGGCGGAACCGGTGGTGCTCCGCGCCACGCGGCGCCTCGCCTGCCTGGCGGCGCTGGGGGCCGGGCTGGGCCTGGCCGCCTGCGCGTCCGCCCCGGTTTCCGCCCAGGAAACCGTGCGGAGCGAGCGCGGCGCCTTCCGCGTCAGCGAATTCGCCACCGGGCTCGACCGCCCCTGGGGCGCCGCCTTCCTGCCGGACGGCCGGATGCTGGTGACGGAGCGCCCCGGCCGCCTGCGCCTCGTCGCCCGGGACGGCAAGCTCTCGCCCGCCATCCCCGGCGTGCCGGAGGTGGTCGCCGCCGGCCAGGGCGGGCTGCTCGACGTGGCGCTCGCCCCCGACTTCGCCACCACCCGCCAGATTTACGTCTGCCTCGCCGGCGCGGCGGAGGGCGGCGTCCTCACCCGCCTCGCCACCGCCACCCTTTCCCCGGACATGTCGCGCCTGGAGGGCACCCGCACCCTGCTGGACGCGGCGCCCGCCCAGTCCTCCGGCCGCAACCACTACGGCTGCCGCATCGCCTTCGGCCGCGACGGCAAGCTCTTTCTCTCCACCGGGGAGCGCTTCACCAACAAGCCCCGCGCCCAGGACCTCGCAGACCTCGGCGGCAAGGTGCTGCGGCTGGAGCGCGACGGCCGCCCCGCCGGGGGCAATCCCTTCCTCAACCGTCCCGGCGCCCGGCCGGAAATCTTCACCTACGGCCATCGCAACCCGCAGGGCCTCGCGGTGAACCCCGCCACCCGCTCCCTCATCGAGATCGAGTTCGGCGCAAAGGGCGGCGACGAGGTGAACCTCCTCCGCGCCGGCGCGAACTACGGCTGGCCCCTGGTCTCCCACGGCACCGACTACGACGGCAGCCCCATCGGCACCGGCCGCGCCAGCGCGCCAGGCATCGAGGAACCGCTCCGCCACTGGACGCCCGCCATCAGCCCCTCCGGCGGCAATTTCTACGCCGGCGGCGCCTTCCCGGCCTGGCAGGGCAACCTGTTCCTGGCCGCCCTCAACCCGCCCGGCCTGATGCGGCTCACCATGGACGGGGACCGCGTGGTGGCGGAGGAGCGGATGCTCTGGGGCCGCACCCGCTTCCGCCAGGTGCTGCCCGGCCCCGACGGCCTGCTCTACATCCTGACCGACGAAACCCGCGGGCGCATCCTGCGGCTGGAGCCAGCCCCTTGAGCGACCCCGACCTCCTCGCCCTTTCCGCCCACCTCCCCGGCGGCGGCGCGGCACCGCTCGCCGATCACCGCGGAAAGGTCCTGCTGATCGTCAACACCGCCAGCCAGTGCGGCTTCACGCCTCAGTACGCGGGGCTGGAGGCCTTGCAGCGCCGCCACGGCCCGCGCGGCTTCTCGGTGCTGGCCTTCCCCTGCAACCAGTTCGGGCGGCAGGAACCGGGCGACGCGGCGGAGATCGCGACCTTCTGCACCACGAAGTACGACGTGACCTTCCCGGTCTTCGCCAAGGTCGAGGTGAACGGGGGCGGCGCCGATCCCATCTTCCGCCACCTCAAGCACGCCGCCCCCGGAGCGCTCGGCACCGAGGCCATCAAGTGGAACTTCACCAAGTTCCTGGTCGGCCGCGACGGCCGCGTGGCCGCGCGCTTCGCCCCGGCCACCGCGCCCGAGAAGCTTTCGGCCGAGATCGAGCGCCTGCTGGACGCCTGAGCCGGCCTCAGCCCGCCTTCACGCCACCCGGCCGCGGCACGGTGATCACGAAGAGCCGGTGATTGGCGATGTCGATGTTGCGGCGCGCCTTCTCGTTCCAGATCCGGTCGGCGGTGCGGCCGTCGTGATAGGGGCCGTAGGCCTCCTCCGTTCCGGGCTCCAGCGTCGAGAAGCTCGCGTCCGTGAAGACGCCGCCCCAGATGAAGTGAAGCTGCGCGGGGTTGGCGGGCGAATCGGACATGAAACCTCGGTTCGGCGGATGATGCGCCGCAGCACATAATCCCATGGCCACCATTTCCCAAGCGCGGGCGCGATGTGAATCCGGCGCCCCTGCCACGGCGGAGCCGCCGGGAGAGACCCGCCGCCAAGCCTTCCGTTCCATGTCCGTTCTTGCGGCGGCGGGATGCGGGGCCATATGCCCATGCCAGCCGGAAGACACCCACGATGGAGCTGCGCGAGAAGCTCGAGATCCTCGCCGACGCCGCGAAATACGACGCCTCCTGCGCCTCCTCCGGCACCGAGAAGCGCGACAGCCGCGACGGCGGCCTCGGCTCCACCGAGGGCATGGGCATCTGCCACGCCTATGCGCCGGACGGGCGCTGCATCTCGCTGCTCAAGGTGCTGCTGACCAACGCCTGCGTGTTCGACTGCGTCTACTGCATCAACCGCGCCTCCTCCAACGTCCGCCGCGCCCGCTTCTCCGTGCGCGAGATCGTGGAGCTGACGCTCGACTTCTACCGCCGCAACTACATCGAGGGCCTGTTCCTCTCCTCCGGCATCATCCGCTCCCCCGACTACACGATGGAGCAGCTCGTCCGCGTCGCCCGCGAGCTCCGCACCACCCACGGCTTCAAGGGCTACATCCACCTCAAGACCATCCCCGACGCCGACCCCGCCCTGCTGGCCGAGGCCGGCCTCTACGCCGACCGCCTTTCCATCAACGTGGAGCTGCCCGAGCCCACCAGCCTGAAGGCGCTCGCCCCGGAAAAGGACGCCGGCCAGATCCGCCGCGCCATGGCCGGCCTCCGCACCCGCATCGACGAGGCCAAGGAGGCCCGCCGGGAGGCCGCCACCACCCGCATCGCCATGGCCGGCGGCCGCCGCGCCGAGGCCCCGCGCTTCGCCCCCGCCGGCCAGTCCACCCAGATGATCGTCGGCGCCGACGCCTCCACGGACGCCACCATCCTCGACCTCAGCGCCAACCTTTACGGCTCCTACCGCCTCAAGCGCGTCTACTTCTCCGCCTATTCCCCCATCCCCGACGCCGCCGCGGCCCTCCCCCCCTCGGCCCCGCCCCTGGTGCGGGAGCACCGCCTCTACCAGGCCGACTGGCTGCTCCGCTTCTACGGCTTCACCGCGCCCGAGGTGATGGCCGGCGGCGAGGGCGGCATGCTGGACCTGGAGGTGGACCCCAAGCTCGCCTGGGCCCTCAAGCACCGCGCGGTGTTTCCCGTGGACATCAACCGCGCCGACCGCGAGATGCTGCTCCGCGTGCCCGGCCTCGGCGCCAAGACGGTGGACCGCATCATCGCCGCCCGCCGCGTCCGCGCCTTCCGCATGGCCGACCTCGCCCGCCTCCGCGTCAGCCTGCGCAAGGTCGCGCCCTTCGTCACGGCGCTGGACCACCACCCCCGCGCCGGCCTGCTCGACCGCGCCGACCTCCGCGCCCTCGTCCTCCCGCAGAACGGGCTGGCGGAGCGCAACGCCATCCTCCCCGCCGGCCTCATCGCCCGCCCGGTGCAGCTCCCCCTCTTCGGCCATGTTTAGCGTCCGCCTCGCCACCCCCGACGACTTCGACGGCTGGCGGGAAGCCTCCCGCGCCCTGGTCATGGCCAACATCGCGCCCGAGGAGGTGGACTGGCTGGTGGAGGGAGACCCCGTCCCCCTCTTCGGCGGCGGCGCCCCGCCCGCGCCCCCGCCCGATGCCCCGCCGCCCCGCGTCCCCCGCGACTTCCCGGACCTCGCGCGCCTGGTGTCCCGCCACCGCGACCCCGCCCGCTTCGCGCTGCTGCACGGCCTGCTGCACCGCCTCCAGCGCGAGCGCGGCCTGCTGGAGGACGCCGCCGACCCCGCCGTGGCCCGTGCCAACGCCATGGCCCGCTCCGTCCGGCGCGACGCCCACAAGATGCACGCCTTTGTCCGCTTCCGGGAGGTGAAGGTGGAGAACGGCGCGCCCGCCGCCCCCCTTCCGCCCCCGCCCGCCCCGGCGGTCCCGCACGATCCCGCGCGCGCCCGCGACGCCCGCACGGTGGCGCTGGCGCTGCGCGACCTCGGCCGCCTGGAGGAACCCGCGGAAGCCACCCCCGATCCAGCCCCCGCCGAACCACAGACCGAATCACCGGCCATCGCCCCCGCCCCGGACAGCCGCTTCGTCGCCTGGTTCGAGCCCGAGCACCACATCCTGCGCGCCGAGGCCGGCTTCTTCGCCCGCCGCTTCGCCGCCCTGCGCTGGTCCATCCTCACGCCCGGGCTGTCCGCCCACTGGGACGGGGAGGAGGTCGCCTTCGGCCCCGGCGCCCGCCGCGCCGACGCCCCCTCCGAGGACGCCGCCGAGGGCCTCTGGCGCACCTACTTCGCCTCGATCTTCAACCCCGCCCGCCTCAAGCCCGACGCCATGCGCGCCGAGATGCCCAGGAAGTACTGGCGCAACCTGCCGGAAGCGCAGGACATCCCCCGCCTGATGGCCGAGGCCCCGAAGCGCGTCGCCGAGATGGTCGCGCGCGGCGCCACCCCGCCCGCGGAACGCCGCCAGCGCAACGTCCACCTGCCCGCCCATCTCCGCGAGGCGCAGCCCGGCAGCGCCCCCGGCGTTGAAGCCCACATGCCCGCCGATCTGCTCTCCGAAACGCTCCCCTTCCCCGAGGCCCAGGCCGCCCTCCGCCGCGACCTGCTGGCGCGCAACGACCTGCCGCCCTGGGTGGCCAACGCCACCCAGCCCGTGATGGGCGAAGGCCCGCAGAACCCCCTGCTGATGTTCATCGGCGAGCAGCCCGGCGACGAGGAGGACCTGAAGGGCCAGCCCTTCGTCGGCCCCGCCGGCCGCCTCTGGAACAAGGCGCTGGAGGAGGCGGGCGTCGCGCGGGACGAGGCCTATGTCACCAATGCCGTGAAGCACTTCAAGTTCACGCCCACCGGCAAGCGCCGCCTGCACCAGTCGCCCGATGCCGGCGACATCACCTTCTACCGCCCCTTCCTCCTGCGCGAGATCGGCTTCGTGCAGCCCCGCCTGATCGTCACCCTCGGCGCCACCGCGCTCCGCGCCGTCTCGGGCCGCGCCATGCCCGTGACCAAGCTGCGCGGCTCCCTGCTGCGCGACCCCGAGGGCCGGCCCTTCTACCCCACCGTCCACCCCTCCTACCTGCTGCGCCTGCCCGACCCCGCCGCCAAGGCCCGCGAATACGACCGCTTCGTGGAGGACCTCGGCCAGGCGGCGGCCACCGCGCGGGGGCTGTCCTGACCACCGCCTGACGTCAGGCGGCCGCCCCGAAGCGGTACCGCAGCAGCCGCAGCGCGTTCAGCGTCACCAGCACCGTGGCCCCGGTATCGGCCAGCACGGCCGGCCAAAGGCCGGTGATGCCCGCCACGGTGGTCACCAGGAAAACCACCTTCAGGCCGAGCGCGATCGCCACGTTCTGGTGGATATTGGCCAGGGTGGCGCGCGAAAGCCCCACCAGCGCCGCGACATCCCCGACCCGGCTGTTCAGCAGCGCCGCATCGGCGGTCTCCAGGGCAACGTCGGTCCCCCCGCCCATGGCGATGCCCACCGAGGCGGCGGCGAGCGCGGGCGCGTCGTTGATGCCGTCGCCCACCATGGCCACGGCCCCCTCCGCCCGGAGCGCGCCGATCTCGCGCAGCTTGTCCCCTGGCAGCAGCCCCGCCTTCACCGACAGGCCGAGCGCCCCGGCGATGGCCGCCCCCGTGCGCGCGTTGTCGCCCGTCAGCATGACGGACCGGACGCCCATGGCGCCCAGCATCCGGATACCATCCCTCGCATCCGCCCGCGGCTCGTCCCGCACCGCGATCAGCCCGGACGGCACCCCGTCCACGGACACGACAACCACCGTCTTCCCCTGCTCCTCCCAGGCCGCCACCGCCCGCTCCGCCTCGCCCGGAAGCGGCGCTTCCCCGGCGGCGAAGGAGGGCGAGCCAACCGTCACGCGCCGGCCGGTCACCACCGCCTCCACGGCCTTGCCCGGGATGGCCCGCACGTCCCGGGCGGGGCGCAGCGGAATGCCGTCCGCCTCCGCCCGCTCCAGGATCGCCCGGCCGAGGGGATGGCTGGACCCGCTCTCCGCCGCGGCGGCCAGCCCGAGCATGGCGCGCCCCGAACCCGAGAGAGCCAGCACGTCCGTCACCCGCGGGCGCCCCTCCGTCAGCGTGCCGGTCTTGTCGAAGGCCACCGTGCGGATCCGCCCGATCGCCTCCAGCGCGCCGCCGCCCTTCACCAGCAGGCCGCGCCGGGTGCCGACCGCCAGGCCCGAGGCGATCGCCGCGGGCGTCGAGAGAACCAGCGCGCAAGGGCAGGCCACCAGCAGCAGCGCCAGTCCGCGATAGATCCAGGTGCCCCATTCCTCGCCCAGGAAAAGCGGCGGCGCCACCGCCACCAGGGCCGCCACGGCCACCGCGATCGGCGTGTAGATGGCGGAGAAGCGCTCGATGAAGCGGGCGGTCGGCGCCTTCGCCTCCTGGGCCTCCTCCACCAGGCGGATGATGCGGGCGATGGTGTTGTCGTGGGCGGGCTTCGTCACCCGGACCTGCAGCGCGCCGGAGGCGTTGATGCTGCCCGCGAAAACCGGGGCGCCCTCGCCCTTGGCCACCGGCACGGACTCGCCGGTCACCGGGCTCTCGTCCACCTCGGACTCCCCCTCGGCCACCGCGCCGTCCGCCGGAACGCGGTCCCCGGGCCGCACGAGGACGAGGTCCCCGACCGCGAGGCCCGCCGCGGGCACCTCCTGCGCCGTGCCATCCTCGATGCGAAGCGCCGTTTTCGGCACCAGCGCCCCGAGCGCCTCGATCCCCGACCGTGCCCGCCCGGCCGCGACACCCTCCAGCAGCTCGCCGACCGTGAACAGGAACACCACGGTCGCGGCCTCGGAGGTCGCGCCGATCAGGATCGCGCCCACCGTCGCGATCGACATCAGCATCTCGATGGAAAAGGGCGAGCCCGCCCGCGCCGCCGCCGCCGCCTTGCGGCCAAAGAAGCCGAGGCCGAGCAGGGCCGCGGGCAGATAGGCCCAGTGGTCCAGCGAGGGCACCGCGAGCGACAGGCCGAACCCGCCCGCCCCCAGGGCGCCGATGAGAAGCGCCAGCCGGGCCTTGGCGCCGCTCCACCAGGCCGGGCGCGCCCGGCCTGGCCCTTCCTCCGCGGCCGGCCCGGCCTCCCCGGCCTCCACCCGCGGCGCCTCCACCGGGACGACGCCGTAGCCCAGCCGGCGGATCTGCTCCTCCACGGCCGAGCGGGGCGTGGCCGCCTCGTCCAGCCGCAGGGCCAGGACCTGGGCCTGGTAGTTCACCCGGATGTCCCCGGTGCCCTCGAGGCGGCCCACCGCCGTCTCGATCGTCGCGGCACAGGACGGGCAGTCCATTCCCTCGACCCGGTAGCGCAGGGCCGAGGAAGTCCCCGCGCCCGCATCCGTCACGGCATCAGCCATCGCAGCCACCCCCATCCGGGACCTGCCCGGCTCACTTGGACCGGGCATCGTGGCTCCCTAGATGGACCCTGTAGCCGCTACAGGGTCAAGGGAATGGTCGCGGAGAATTCGCTGAACATCGGGGCCCTCGCGAGGGCGACCGGCACGAAGGTGGAGACGGTCCGCTGGTACGAGCGGGTCGGCCTGCTCGCCGCCCCCGCCCGCAGCGCCGGCAACTACCGCACCTATGGCCAGCCGCACCTCAACCGCCTGAGCTTCATCCGCCGCGCCCGGGACCTCGGCTTCTCCCTGGACCAGATCCGCACCCTGCTCGACCTCGCCGAGGACCGCGACCGCTCCTGCGAGGCCGTGGACGGCATCGCCCGCGAGCACCTGGATGAGGTGGACCGCAAGATCGCCGACCTCCAGGCCCTGCGCCGGGAGCTGGACGCCCTGGTCGGGCAGTGCCGCCACGGCAAGGTGTCGGAATGCGGCATCATCGAGGCCCTGGCCCCGCCCATCCCGCCGGGGGCCGGGCCCCCGCCCCCTCACACCGGCCCCGCCTCGGACGCCGAAAGGGCGCGGTCCAGGTAGTAGGCGGCGCTGATCAGGGCCAGGTGCGTGAAGGCCTGGGGGAAGTTGCCCAGGTGCTCCCCGGCCGGACCCAGCTCCTCCGCGTAAAGGCCGAGATGGTTGGCGTAGCCCAGCATCTTCTCGAACAGGAAGCGCGCGCTCTTCACGTCCCCCGCCCGCGCCAGGCACTCCACGTACCAGAAGGAGCACATGTTGAAGCTCCCCTCGATGCCGTCGAGCCCGTCCACGCTCTCGTCCTCGTAGCGGCGCACCAGGCTGTCCACCACGAGCCGCTCCCCCACCACGCGCAGGGTGGAGATCCAGCGCGGGTCGGTCGGGCTGATGAAGCGCATCAGCGGCATCAGAAGGCAGGCGGCGTCCATAGCCGCCCCGCCGCGCACCTGGGTGAAGGCCTGCAGCTCCGGGTTCCAGAAGTTCTCGTGGATGTCGCGGTGAATCGCGTCCCGCGCCTCCGCCCAGCGCAGCAGCGGCGCGGGCAGGGATCGCTTGCGCGCCAGCCGGATCGCCCGCTCCAGCGCCACCCAGCACATCAGCCGCGAATGCAGAAAGTGCTGGCGCCCGCCGCGCACCTCCCAGATGCCCTCATCCGGCTGCTCCCAGTTCTCCGCCAGCCAGTCCATGGAACGGGTGATGCCGAGCCAGGCGTCGTGCGAGATCTGCTCCCCGTACTTGTCGGACAGATAGGCCGCGTCCATCAGCTCCCCGTAGATGTCGAGCTGAAGCTGCCCGGCCGCCCCGTTGCCGATGCGCACGGGGCGCGAGTTCTCGTAGCCGGAAAGATGCGGCAGCTCCGTCTCGGTCAGCTGCCGGTGCCCATCCAGCCCGTACATCAGGTCCAGGTGCCCGTCATGGCCGGATTCCGCCCCCCGCGCGGCCAGCCAGCGCATGAAGGCATTGGCCTCCGCCGTGTGGCCGAGCCGCAGGAAGGCATAGACCGTGAAGGCCGCGTCCCGGATCCAGGTGTAGCGGTAGTCCCAGTTCCGCACGCCGCCGATCGTCTCGGGCAGGCCGAAGGTGGGGGCCGCGATGATGGAGCCGTACTTGGCCGAGGTCATCAGCTTCAGCACCAGGGCCGAGCGGTTCACCATGTCGCGCCACCGCCCGCGATAGGTCGAGCGCGCGCTCCAGCGCCGCCAATAGTCCGACGTCACCTTGAAGCAATCCGCCACCTCGCGCGGATCGGCGGGGCGGGCATTGCCCAGCGCCGCGTCCTCCAGCACGAAGGCGGCGGCCTGCCCGGCCTGCAGCTCGAACTCCGCCACGCCGTCCGCGCCCTCCACGCGCAGCGCCACCGTGGCCCGCAGCCGCAGCGCCATCCCGTCCGGCCCCTCGAAGACCAGGCTGCCCCCTTCCTCGCGCAGGGTGGGCATGGCCCGCGCATAGTCGAAGCGCGGGGCGCAGCGCATGCGGAAGCGCATGGCCTGCCGCACCGCCTTGGCCCGCCGCACCAGCCGCTGCGTGCCGCCGACCCGCATGAAGTCGGAAATCTCGGCCACGCCGTCATGGGACAGGAAGCGGGTCAGCAGCACGTTGGTGTCGGGCAGGTAGAGCTGGCGGTGCCGGGCCCCGTCCAGCAGGGGCATCAGCTCGAAGCGCCCGCCCCTCTCGTCATCCAGGATGGAGGCGAAAACGCTGGGGCTATCGAAGCGCGGCCAGCACAGGAAATCCACCGCCCCGTCCAGCCCCACCAGGGCCGCCGTGCGAAGATCGCCGACGATGCCGTGGTTCTCGATGGGCTCTCCCATCAACCGTTGCCGACGAAGCCGGGATAAAGCGCCATGCCCCCGTCCACGAACATCGTGGTGCCCGTGACGTAGTCCGCCTCGTCCGAGGCCAGCCAGGTGGCCGCCCGCGCCACGTCCTCCGGCTCCCCGATGCGGCCATAGGGGATCAGCCTCAGCAGCCTCTCCAGCGCCTCCGGCGTCCCCCAGGCCTCCTTGTTGATGGGGGTGCGGATCGCCCCGGGCGCGATCGCGTTCACCCGGATGCGCTCGGGCGCCACCTCCTGCGCCAGGGTCTGCATCATCATCCGCACGCCGCCCTTGGCCGCCGCGTAGTTCACGTGCCCGGCCCAGGGAATCAGCTCGTGCACCGAACTCATGCACACGATCGCCCCCCGCGCCCGCCCTTCCGGCTCGGGCGCCGCCCGGAAGGCCCGGATCGCCTCCCGGCAGCACAGGAACTGCCCGGTCAGGTTCAGCGAGATCACCGCGTTCCAGTCCGCGAGCGTCATCTCCCCCACCGGCGCGTCCTTCTGGATGCCGGAATTCGCCACCAGCACGTCCATCCCGCCGAACTCGGCCACCGTGCGGTCGATCAGCCCGGCGACCTCCTCCTCCTTCGACACGTCGGCGCCGAGCGCCACCGCCCGCCCCCCGACCGCCCGGATCTCCTCCACCAGCGCCTCCGCCGGCTCCCGGCTGGAATGGTAGTTCACCGCCACCGCCGCCCCCGCCGCGGCCAGGCCGCGCGCCACCGCGAAGCCGATACCGGATGAGGCGCCCGTCACCAGGGCGCGGCGCCCGGCCAGGAGGGAACGCACCGGGGGTGCCTCGGGGGTGCCTGTCGCCATGGGGATTTCGCCTTGCTGGCCGGGATGACCGTGCCGGGAACGCGGCGCCGCCACGCTGGTTGGATCCGGCGATGCAACTGGATGTTCCACACGCTTTCGAGTCGGCCACCGAACAGATGCCGAACGCACCGAAGGGGAAAACCCGCCGAATCAGGTCATTCACCCGAGTCGCGCGAACGAATCGCTGACGGGTGTTCCATGGCGCCGAACCACAAGCCCTGGGGGCAAGCCATCTCCGCCGGACACAAGCGCGTTCCCCCATCGTTCCTCATTGCAAATCGAAACGCCGCAATCCCAAGCAGACCTGCCCCGCGCACGCGCCCTGGCGCCCCGCCCCGCCCCGCGCTATCCGGCCTGCCATGTCCACCCTCCCGATCCGCCGTGCCCTCCTTTCGGTTTCCGACAAGACCGGACTGGTGGAATTCGCCCGCACCCTCGCGGCCGGAGGGGCGGAAATCCTCTCCACCGGCGGCACCGCCAAGGCGCTGCGCGAGGCCGGCATCCCCGTGGTGGAGCTGTCCGACCACACCGGCTTCCCCGAGATCCTGGATGGCCGGGTGAAAACCCTGGTCCCCGGCGTCCATGGCGGCCTGCTGTTCCGCCGCGACCTGCCCGAGCACGTCGCCCAGGTGGAGAAGCACGGCATCGCCCCGATCGACCTGGTCTGCGTGAACCTTTATCCCTTCGAGGCCACCGTCGCCCGCGGCGCGAGCTACGAGGACTGCGTCGAGAACATCGACATCGGCGGCCCCGCCATGATCCGCAGCGCCGCCAAGAACCACGCCCACGTCGCCGTCCTGACCGAGCCCGAACAGCTCATCGAGGTCGCGCGCGAGATTGCCGAGACCGGCGGCACCTCCCTCGCCACCCGCAAGCGCCTCGCGGCCGCGGCCTATGCCCGCACCGCCGCCTACGACGCCGCCATCGCCCGCTGGTTCGCCGCCGAACTGGAGCAGGACTTCCCCCAGCGCCTTTCCGTGCCCGGGATGCTGAAGCAGACGCTCCGCTACGGCGAGAACCCGCACCAGCAGGCCGCCTTCTACCTGGACGGCACCCACCGCCCGGGCATCGCGACGGCCGACCAGGTGCAGGGCAAGGAACTCTCCTTCAACAACCTCAACGACACCGACGCCGCCTTCGAGGCCGTCGCCGAGTTCGATGAACCGGCCATCGTCATCGTCAAGCACGCCAACCCCTGCGGCGTGGCCACCGCCGCAGACCTCAACGCCGCCTGGGACGCGGCACTCCGCTGCGACCCCGTCTCCGCCTTCGGCGGCATCATCGCCGCCAACCGCCCGCTCGACGCCGAGGCCGCGCGCCGCATCACCTCGATCTTCACCGAGGTCGTCATCGCCCCCGACGCCGACGACGAGGCGCGCGCGGTCTTCGCCACCAAGAAGAACCTCCGCCTCCTCCTCACCCGCGGCCTGCCCGACCCCGCCGCCCCCGGCACCACCTTCCGCAGCGTCGGCGGCGGCTTCCTCGCCCAGTCCCGCGACGCCGGCCGCGTCGCCATGGCCGACCTCCGCGTGGTCACGAAGCGCCAGCCCACCGCCCAGGAGATGCTGGACCTCGTCTTCGCCTTCCGCGTCTGCAAGCACGTGAAGTCGAACGCCATCGTCTACGCCAAGGGCGGCGCCACCGTCGGCATCGGCGCGGGGCAGATGAGCCGCGTCGATTCCGCCCGCATCGCCGCCTGGAAAAGCGCCGAGGCCGCGAAGGCCGCGGGCCTCGACACCCCCCTCGCCCAGGGCTCGGTGGTCGCCTCCGACGCCTTCTTCCCCTTCGCCGACGGCCTCCAGGCCGCGGCCGCCGCCGGCGCCACCGCCGTCATCCAGCCCGGCGGCTCCATGCGCGACAACGAGGTGATCGCGGCGGCCGACGAAGCCGGGCTCGCCATGGTCATGACGGGCATGCGCCACTTCCGGCACTGAGACGGCCCCTGGAGAGGGCGCCCCCCTCCCCAGACCTCACCCGCCAAGGGCCTGATGCCCCTGGACCCCCATCTGGCTCGCGCAGATGGAGCGATCGCCGGCCCCAGCCGCCCGTCCTGCCTTGGCAGTCGCCTCGGGTCCAAGACCCGAGGCGCACCACCCGCCGAGCATTCCCAATCCGAAGAAAAAGATGATGGAGAGGGGTCCGGGGAGAGGAAGAATTCCTTCTTCCTCTCCCCGGAGTCACAAGCTCCCCCTACCCCGCCATGGCCCGGCTGCGCGCGATGATGTTCGTCGTGGACCGCCCCGGCACCAGCTCGATCAGCGCCACCCGCCCGCCGCGCGCCCGCACCACCTCGCCCCCCACCACCTGGTCCTCGGTGTAGTCCGCGCCCTTGAACAGCACGTCCGGCCCCAGCCGGGTGATGAGGTCCAGCGGCGTGTCCTCGGCGAAGCTCAGCACGAGGTCCACGGAACGAAGCGCCGCGATCACCGCCTGCCGGTCCTCCAGCGCGTTCACCGGCCGCCCCGGCCCCTTCAGGCGGCTCACGCTGTCATCCGTGTTCAGCGCCACCACCAGCCGGTCGCACTTGGCCCGCGCCGCCTGCAGCATCGTCACGTGGCCGCGGTGCAGGATGTCGAAGCAGCCATTGGTGAAGCCCACCTCCAGCCCGCGCCGGCGCCAGCCCTCCACCACCGCCATCGCCTGCCCGGCCGAGGCCGCGACCTTGCCCGCCACCTCCGCGTCCTCGCCCGCATCGGCCTCCACCGCCGCCGCCAGCTCCGCCTCGTCCAGCGTCGCCGTGCCGAGCTTGCCGACCACCACCCCCGCCGCCGCGTTCGCGATCCGCATCGCGCGCGGCAGCGCCTGCCCGGACGCCACCGCCAGCGCCACCACCGCGATCACCGTGTCCCCCGCGCCCGAGACGTCGAACACCTCCCGCGCATGGGCGGGCACCGAATGCACCCCGCCCCCGGCCTCCACCAGCAGCATCCCCTTCTCCGAGCGCGTGACCAGGATCGCCTCCGCCCCGGCCTCGCCGATCAGGGCATGCGCGGCCGCCGCCATCTCGGCATCCGTCTCCAGCGGCGCCTCGCCCAGCCGCGCGCGCGCCGCCGCGCGGAACTCCCGCAGGTTGGGCGTCAGCACCGTGGCCCCGCGGTAGAATCCGAAATCCTCCCGCTTGGGGTCCACCAGCACGGGCAGCCCCAGCCGCCGCGCCTCCGCGATGGCGTGCGCCACCACATCGGCCGAAAGCAGCCCCTTGGCGTAATCGGAAACCACCAAGGCCCGGCAGCCCGGCAGCATGGCCGAAACCCGCGCCCGCGCCGCCGCCGCGTCGGCCTCCGAAACCGGCGCCGTCACCTCCTCGTCCAGCCGCACCACGTGCTGGTGCCCGGCGATGATGCGCGTCTTGGCGATGGTCGGGCGCGTGGCGGAGCGCACATTGGCGTCCACCAGCCCCGGGCTGGCCGCGATCAGCGCCGCCACCTCCCGCCCCGCCGCATCCTCCCCCACCACGCCCACCAGCACCGCCTCCCCGCCGAGCGAGACGATGTTGCGGGCCACGTTCCCGGCGCCCCCCAGCATGGCCCGGCTGTCCACCATCCGCACCACCGGCACCGGCGCCTCGGGCGAGATGCGGTCGATCCGCCCGTACTGGAACCGGTCCAGCATCACGTCGCCCAGGCACAGGATCCGCTGCCCGCGAAAGTCGATCATCAGTCCCCTCCTCCGGCGCCCCGCCCCTCTAGCCGAGATCGCGCCCGCGCGGCAGGAGGTTCCCTTTCCCCGCCATTGCGCGGAGAACCCGCCCATGGACAGCTTCACCCCCAAGGGCCCGCCCGAAGGCCGCCTGGCCCACCTCGCCGCCACCGCCACCCGCGCCGAAACGCCCCTCGGCGCCGGCCGCATGGCCTGGCACGAATGGGGCGCCGGCCCGCCGCTCGTGCTGCTGCACGGCGGCGCCGGCTCCTGGCGCCACTGGGCGCGCAACATCGGCCCGCTCGCCGCCCGCCACCGCGTCCTCGCCCCCGACCTGCCGGGCCTCGGCGAATCCGACCTCCCCCCGCCCGAGGCCGACCTCTGGGGCATCGCCGCCCTGGTCGCGGCCGGCATCGCCGCCCGGCTGGGGCCGGGCACCCCCCACCGCCTGGCCGGCTTCTCCTTCGGCGCCATCATCGCCGGCCACGTCGCCGCCCGGCACGGGGAAGCCGTGACGCAGCTCACCCTGCTCGGCGCGGGCGGCCTCGGCCTGCCCCGCCAGCCCACCCCCCTGCTCTCCGTGCGCGACCGCCTGGGCGAGGACCGCACCGCCGCCCACCGCGAGAACCTGGCCCGCCTGATGATCGCCGACCCCGCCCGGATCGACGCCGAGGCCCTGGCCATCCAGGCCTGGAACAGCGACCACGCCCGCTTCCCCAGCCGCCGCGTCACCACCCCCACCAGCCTGCGCGACGCCCTGGGGGAGGTCCGCCCCCCCCTTTCCGTCATCTACGGGGAGCGCGACGCCATCACCCTGCCCGACCTCGCCTCCCGCATCGCCTTCTTCCAGGCCAGGGGAGCCGAAACCCTGGTGGTGCCCGGCGCCGGCCACTGGGTGGCCTTCGAGGCGCCCGACCCGGTGAACGCGGCGCTTCTCGGCGAGGGGAACTAGCCCCAGCCGGGAAGGCGCCGGGCGGCGCATGCCGCCCCGCCTGCCTGGCCCCGCCGCCGGGCGCCCGAACCCCGCGAATCCGGATCCGCCGTGTCCCGCACCCTTCCCGCGCGTTGACGCCGCATGATCCTGCGCAGCCCGGAGGACGGCACCCGCCTCCTCATCCCCCAGCCCTCCCACGCCTTCCTGTCGGGCCAGATGATGGCCGCATGGGGCGCCCCCGGCTTCGCGCGGCCGGACCCGGCGCCCGAGGTGATCCTCGCCGCAGGGCAGCACGACATCGCCTGGCTGTCCTGGGAAACCGCACCGACACTGAATCCGGAGACGGGCCTGCCCCACGGCTTCACCGATCTCGGCGCGGCGGTCCATGCCCCCATGTGGGCGCGGGGCGTGGAGCTGGCCCGCGCCGCCTACGGCCTCTGGCCCGCCCTGCTCATCTCCCTGCACGGCACGCGGGTCTACACGGAATACATGGACCCGGAGAGCGAGCCGCCGGCCGACCACGCGGCGATCGACCGCAACACCGCCAAGGAGGACGCGCTCCAGGCGGACTGGATCGCCAGGCTCGGCGCGGCACCCGATCAGGTGGAGCGGAACTCCGCCCTCGTCGCCGTGACCGACGCCCTCTCCCTCGCCCTCTGCTTCGCCGACCCGTCCAAGGCCGGGGAGGCCCCGATGGAGGATGGCAGCACCCGCAAGATGACCCTGGTCCGGCAGGGCACGTCCCGCTGGTCGCTGGACCCGTGGCCCTTTCGCGACAGCACGCTGGCGCTGCGCTGCGAGGCCATCCGCCTTCCCGCGGGAACCCGCTGGACCGACGAGGAGGCAATGCGCCGCGACCTGCGCGACGCCACCTGGAGCACCCTGGCCGAAACCCTGGTCCCGGCCTGACGGATCAGGCCACCGCCGGCCGCCGGAACGCCCCCCACAACCGCGGCCCCACCAGGGCCACCGCCGCCAGCGCCAGGATGGAGGCCGAGATCGGCCGCGTCAGAAAGGTCGTCCAGTCGCCCTGGCTGATGGTCAGCGCCTGCCGCAGCGCCTGCTCCGCCATGGGCCCCAGGATCATGCCGATCACCACCGGCGCCGTCGGGAAGTCGAAGCGCCGCATGAACATGGCGACGATCCCGATGCCGTAGAGCAGCACGAGGTCCGTCACCGAATTGCTGATCCCGTAGGTGCCGATCGTCGCGAACACCAGGATGCCCGCGTAGAGCTGCGGCGTTGGGATCTTCAGGATGCGCGCCCAGAGCCCCACCAGCGGCAGGTTCAGCACCACCAGCATGACGTTGGCGATGTAGAGGGAGGCGATCAGCGTCCACACCAGCACCGGCTGCTGCGTGAACAGCATCGGCCCCGGCTGGATGCCATAGGACTGAAAGGCCGAGAGCATGATCGCCGCCGTGGCCGAGGTCGGCAGCCCCAGCGTCAGCATCGGCACGAGGATGCCGGCCGCCGCCGCGTTGTTCGCCGCCTCCGGCCCCGCCACGCCCTCGATCGCGCCGGTGGTCCCGAATTCGTGCCGGAACTCCGGCTTCACCATCTTCTGCTCGGCGTAATAGCTCAGCATGGTCGGCATCTCCGTGCCGCCCGCCGGCAGCACGCCAAAGGGAAAGCCGAGAAGGGACCCGCGCAGCCAGGGCCCGATGGAACGCCGCCAGTCGGAGCGGCTCATCCACAGCCGGCCGACCTCGCGCACCTCCTGCCCGCCCTCCACGTGCCGCCAGGCCAGGTGCAGCGTCTCGCCCACCGCGAACAAGGCCACCGCCACCAGCACCACGTTCACCCCGTCCAGAAGCTCGGGGATGCCGAAGGTCAGGCGCGGCTGCCCGGTCTGCAGGTCGATGCCCACCAGCCCCAGCATCAGCCCGAAGCCCAGCGAGGTGAGCCCGCGCAGCGCCGAG
The DNA here is from genome assembly GCF_042433125.1 of Muricoccus vinaceus. NCBI lineage: Bacteria > Pseudomonadati > Pseudomonadota > Alphaproteobacteria > Acetobacterales > Roseomonadaceae > Muricoccus > Muricoccus vinaceus. Next base: position 55,427 of record NZ_JBHLVZ010000083.1, read on the forward strand.
CCGCCCAGCACGGCCGAAACGGTCACGAAGCACAGCAGCATCAGCGAGAAATACTCCGCCGGCCCCAGCTTCAGCGCCAGATCCACCACGATCGGGCCGATAAAGGAGATGCCGAGCGTCCCCACCGTTCCCGCCACGAAGGAACCCACGGCGGCGGTCACCAGCGCCGGCCCCGCGCGCCCGTTCCGCGCCATCTTCGCGCCCTCCAGCGCGGTGATGATGGAACCCGATTCCCCCGGCGTGTTCAGCAGGATCGAGGTGGTCGATCCCCCATACATCGCGCCATAGAACACGCCGCAGAACAGGATGAAGGCCCCCGTCGCCTCCACCTTGAAGGTCACGGGCAGCAGCAGCGCGATGGTCAGCGCCGGCCCGATGCCCGGCAGCACCCCGATCGCCGTGCCGAGGAAACAGCCGAGCAGCGCCCAGCCCAGGTTGATGGGCGTCAGCGCATTGGCGAAGCCCATGGCGAGGCCGGCGACGGAGTCCATCAGATGATCCCCTCCAGCACGCCCGCGCCGATGTTCACGCCCAGCAGGCGCGAAAAGGCCAGATAGGCCCCCAGCGTCACCACGATCCCGATGAAAAGGTCCCGCAGCGGCCGGCGCGACCCGAAGGCCGCGCAGACCAGCACGTACTGGATCGTCGCCGCGATCACGAAGCCCAGCCAGTCGATCAGCGCGAGCTGCACGATCAGCCCCGCGCCCAGCAGCCCGATGGCCCGCCAGTTCGTCGGCGGCGCGGCCATCGCCTCCTCCAGCCCGTGGCTCCATCCGCCGCGCGCGGCCGAAACCGAGAGCCCGATGCCCAGCCCCACCAGGATCACGCCCACCAGATAGGGGATCGCCTTGGCCCCCACCTGCGCGTAGAGCGGCGATTCCGGTATGGCCCAGGCGGCATAAAGCGTGGCGAGGCCGAGCAGCACGACGAAAAGCCCGACGCCGAGATCGGCGCGCGGCGTGCCCTCATGAATGGGTGGCTGGTTCATGGACGTCCCGTTCCCTGGTCCCGCCCGGGCGGGAACCGCCGGCGTCATGGCATGGCGGCCAGGGGAGCGGAAGCGCCGGGGGCGTGAAGCCTTCTCCACACGCCCCGGCGGTCGGACCAGCCCCGCGCGGTCAGAGCAGCCCGATATCCTTCAGCACCGCGGCCGTGGATTCGATGTCGCGCTTGAGGAACTCCTCGAAGGCCGCGCCATCCAGGAAGGCGTCCTCCCAGCCGCGCGTTTCCAGAAGCTGCTTCCAGGCGGGCAGCGCGCGCAGGTCGGCCATGAAGCGCCCGTGATTGGCCCGCGCCTCCGCGCTCACGCCCGGGGGCGCGAAAACCCCGCGCCAGTTGCCCACGACGATGTCGATCCCGCTTTCCTTCAGCGTCGGCACGTTGGGATCGATCCGCGTCTCGCCGCTGGTGGCCAGCGCCCGCATCCGCCCGGCCTTGATCTGCTCGGCGAACTCCGAATAACCGGAAATGCCGGCCTTCACCTGCCCGCCCAGGATCGCCGCCTGGGCCGGCCCGCCGCCCGCGAAGGCGACATAGGACGCCTCCCGCGCGTTGCGCCCCACCGACTTGATCAGCATCCCCAGCAGGATGTGGTCGATCCCCCCCGCCGATCCGCCACCCACGGCCACCGCGCCCGGCGCCGCCTTCAGCGCGTCCATCAGCCCCTTGATGTCGCGGATCTCGGAACTCGCCGGCACCACGATGGCCGAGGTCTCGTCCGTCAGCCGGGCGATCGGCGTCACGTCCCTGATGGTCACCGGGCTCTTGTTGGTCAGCGTCGCGCCCACCATCACCGCGCCCGCCACCATCAGCGCGTCCGGCCGGCCGCGGCGCTGCGCCACGAAGCGCGGCAGCCCCACCGCGCCGCCCGCGCCGCCCACGTTCTCGAACTGCATGGAGCCGACCAGCCCGGCCGGGCGCGCCACCTGCTCGATCGCCCGCCCCAGCCCGTCCCAGCCGCCGCCCGGCGCCGCCGGAATGAACAGGTTCAGGGCGGAATAGCGCTGCGTGCCCTGCGCCCCGGCGGCGGAGCCGAGAAGCGGCAGGGCCACGCCCGCGCCCATCGCGGCCAGCGCGTGGCGGCGGCTGATCAGGTGGCTGTTCATGCGCTCGGTCCTCCCGGGGGTAGTGCGCGCCCATCCTAGGCCCGCCGCGCGGGAAGATGAATTCGCACCCCCCATCAAAGATCGCGGCGGCTTGAACCGACCCCGGGTTCCCACCGGCAGACAGCCCTCAACTGTGTCTTTTGCGCAATTGCGCCGTGGCTTTCAGGCGACGATCCTGCGTCGCACCATGCCGGGCGGACCGGTGCGGGACGGATCGGAAACTCTGAATGCGTGGAATCCTCCCCGGTCGCCGGCCGGGGTTCCGTGCGGGTATCGTTGCCCCGACACCGCCGCGCGGCGGGCTTCGCGCCCGGCTGGGCGCCCTGGTGCTGGCCGCATCGGCCCTGCTGGCGGCAGAGGCTCCCGCCCTGGCCCAGGGCGCGAGCCGGGCGGCGGAGCGCGAGGCGCTGCTCCTGAACGAGACCGGCGTCCCGGTTCGCGAACTCTACCTCTTCCCCTCCGCCGCGACGGATCCCGGCCCCGACCGGCTGGCCAGCGACCCCCTCCCCCCCGGCGGCAACCTCCGCCTCCGCCTGCCCCGCACCGCCGGCTGCGCCTGGACGCTCCGTGCCGTGCTCGGCGACGACAGGCAGGAGGAACGGCGCATCGACCTCTGCCGCACCACCCGCATCCCCGTCGGCGACCCCTCCGCCCCGCTGCGCGAGGTGCTGCTGAACAACGACACCGATCTCGACCTGCGGGAGGTCTATGTCGGCCTGCCCGGCTCCCCCCGCGGCCCCGACCGCCTGACGGAGGCGGTGCCCGCCGGCCGCGTCCAGCGCATCCGCCTCGGCCGCCGGCGGGACTGCGTCTTCGACATCACGGCCGTCCTGGCCGACGGCACGGAGGTCGCGCGCCCGCGCACCGACATCTGCCGCAACAGCCGCGTCACCCTGGCCGATCCCAGCCTTCCCTGGCGGGAGATGACGGTCGCCAACCGCTCCGGCCGCGCGCTGCAGGCGCTGCACGCCGTGCCCGGCGGCACCTCCCCCGGCCTCGGCGCGGAGGACGGCTGGGGCGTGAACCGCATGGGCAGCGAATCCGCCCCCGACGGCAGCGCCTTCCGCCTGCGCATCCGCCTTCCCGGCTGCGAGGTGGACCTGCGCGCCACCTACGAGGACGGCGCGGCGGAAGCGAAGCGCAGCATCGACCTCTGCCGCTCTCCCGCCGTCGCCTTCGACGGCAGCGGCATCCCCCGCCCGCCGGAGCGCAGCGTCACCTTCGTCAACCGCCACGGCGCGCGCATCGACGAAATCTACGTCTCCTCCTCCTCGGAGGGAGACTGGGGCCCCGAGCGCCTGCCGGGCGGCCTCGGCCGCGGCGAGCGCCAGACCCTGTCCCTTCCCGTGGACTGCACCGCCGACCTGCGCGTGGTCTTTCCCGGCGGCGGCGCCGAGGAGCGGCGGGAGGTGAACATCTGCCAGGTGCCCCTGGTCGCCGTCCGCCCCGGCTGGACCATCGCCGGGCGCCTGGACGCCGGCGAGGACGACGAGGACGGCCCCCGCCCCGGCAGCATCCGCCTGCGCAACACCGCCACCCTGCCCATCGTCGAGCTCTACATCGACCCCCCCGGCGCCCCCCGCGGCCCGGACCGCCTGGGCGCCACCGTGCTCGGCCGCAACGAGACGCTGGACGTCACCCCGCCGGACGGCGCCGGCTGCACCGCCCGCCTTTCCGCCATCTTCCGCGACGGCCAGGACGCGGTGCGCGACCCGATCGACCTTTGCGCCGGCATCGAGGTGCCCCTGCCATGACCCGCCTCCCCACCCTCCTCGCCCTGGCCCTCCTCCTGCCGCCGGCCGCCCGGGCCCAGGCGCCCGCCACGGCACCGGCATCGCAGATGGCCCCCGTGCCCGAGCGGCTGCGCGGCGCCTGGTTCTCCGGCGAATGCGCCGACCCCAGCGCCATGCTCGCCCTGTCCGCCCGCGCCGCCGCCCGCGTGCCCGCCGACGCCGCCGGCCGCCTGCTGCGCTTCGTCGAAGCGCGGGAAGCGGCCGGCTGGACCCTGGCCACCGCCCGCGGGGCCGAGGCGCCCCGCCTGCTGTTCCGTCCGGCGGGCGATGCCCTGGAAACCGCCGAGCCCGCCAACAAGACCCGCGACGACCGCCTGCCGGGCGATGCCCCCGTCACCACCTGGCGCCGCTGCCCCGCCACCCCGCTCGCCTTCGCCTCGCAGGGCGAGGGCCTCGCCTTCCTCGGCGCGGTGGAGGTGCTGGAAGCCGCCTGCGGCCCGGGCATCGGCAGCGTGCCCGACTGCGCCGCCGCCATCATCCGCGCGGGCGACGTCTCGGGCGACAACCTCCTCGGCACCGCCGAGCTCGCCCGCCTGTTCCGCGGCGCCGCCTGGCTGCTGTCCCTGCAATCCGAGGCCGGGCCGGAGCTGTCGGGCCTGGTTGGCGGCGCCGGCGCCCTGGGCGGCCTCGCCGCCGCGCGCCTCACGCTGGAAAGCCTGGACTACGACGGCGACAACCGCCTTTCCGCCCGCGAGCTCGCCCAGGACCGCGCGGTGCTGGCCACCGGCGGCGACGCCAGGGGCCGCCCCCTGGCGCTGGAACGCCTCTCGGAAGGCCTCGCCCTGATGCGCGGCGTGGTGGAAGGCCTGCTCGGCACGGAGTGAGGCACCACCCGCCCCGGGGCATGTGACGAACTCGGCCCTCCATTGTGGACGGGAGAGAACAGGGTCCCGGTCCAGGCCGCCGGGTTCGGCCCTCGGCGAACGCCACCCGTGCCTGGCGCAATCCGGCGGCACGAGCTCGGTGAGACGCCCCTGGAGATGGGCAGGCGCCATGCCCGCACCGCTTAGCGGGGGGACAGCCCGGGCCGGACAGGCCGGGCCGACTCAACAACAAAACGCATTCGATGCATGCTTCCGTTGGATAGCTGAACGGGCACGCATGCCAGAACACGACCAGATGGTGAAACGTCAGAAAGTGCTGGCGGATTTTGGCGACTTCGCCCTCCAAAGCGGAGATCTCGAGGAAATCCTGCAGCGGGCCTGCGAGCTCATCGGCGAGGCACTGGGAACGGATCTCGCCAAGATCCTGGAAGTCGATTCCGAAAGGCAGGAGTTGCTCGTGAGAGCCGGAATCGGCTGGTCCCCGGGCATCGTCGGCCGGAAGCGCCTGCCGATGAGCGAGCTGTCGTCTGAAACCTACTCGATCGCGAAGGGCAAGCCCGTCGTCACGCGGGACATCAGCAAGGAGGATTGCTTCGAATTCCCGGACTTCCTGAAGGAACATGGCGCCATTGCCATTGTGAACGTGCCGATCTTCCTGCCCGGCAAGGAGAAGAAGGCTTATGGCCTGCTGCAGGTGGACAGCCGCGAGCCCCGCGATTTCGGGGAGGAGGACCAGGAATTCCTCAGGACCTACGCGACCATCCTCGGGCCGGTGATCGACCGCCTGCACAAGGTCCACGACCTGCAGGCCGCGCTCGACGCGAACCGCCACCTGCTGAAGGAGCTTCAGCACCGCATCAAGAACCACATCGGCACCATCCACAGCCTCGTGGGAATACGGCGCCGGGCGGTGAGATCGGAGGAGGCACGCGATGAGCTGATGGCCATCGGCGAGCGGATCGAGACCCTGCGCCTGGTGCACGAGCAGCTTTATGCCGCGGAAACGGCCGACCACCTCCGGGTCGAGCCTTACATGACCCGCCTTGCCGAGGGCCTGTGCCACATGCACGGGGAACAGTCCGGCCCCGTGCGGCTGGACATCTCCATCGCGGACGTCGAGATCACGCCGGACGCCGCGGTGCCGCTCGGGCTCATCCTGAACGAGTTCGTCACCAACAGCCTCAAACACGCCTTCGACGGACAAGGGGGGGTGATCGCCATCGGCATCGAACCGCAGGCGGAGAGCCGCATCCGGGTGCGCCTTTCCGACAACGGCAAGGGACTGCCCACCGATCCCCGCCCCGCGGCACCCGGCTCCGGCACGGGCATGAAGCTCATCGAAGGCCTGGGCCGTCAGCTCGGCGCCGAGCCGGTGTGGTCCTCCACGGGTGGCACGGCGCTCTGCTTGGAATTCGTGCCTCACTGAGGCAACAGGCGTGGCGCGCTTCCATCCGGGCTGTCCCGCCGTTGATCGTCGGCGCGACCTGTCCAGCCGTCGAAGTCCGGCTTCCAGGCGGTTGGGCCCTTGCTCCCTGCTGGGGCACAGCCACGGGTCAGGTCCGTCGCACGCCCTAGAGAATGGCCCCCTGCGCCAGCAGCGCCGCCCGCACCGCCCCCGCCGCGGGCGCGGCGTCACCCGAAGCCTGCAAGGCCGCCGCCACCCCCGCCGCCTGCCCCGTGGCGAAGCCCGTGCCCATCACCCGCACCGATCCATAGGCCGCGGCATCCGCCCCGATCACCCGCCCCCCGGCCCAGAGATTCCCCACCCCCACCGGCCGCAGCGCATCCAGCGGCACGTCGAAGAACCCCTCCCCCCCGATGGGCGTGAAGCTCGGCCGCCCCGCCTCCGCATGCACCTCCATCGGCCAGGCCGCCCGCGCGATGCCCGCGCCGTCCCGCCGCCCGGCCAGCGCATCCGCCTCCGTCACCGCCCGCCGCACCGCGAAGCGCCGCGTCTCGCGCACCCCGAACTGCGGCCCGGTGGAAAGGATCCGCGCCCCCTCGCAGCCCGGCGCCTCCCGCAGCGCCGCGAGGCACACCCAGGCCATGCGCCGCCCCTCCACCTCCGCAGCCGTCAGCGAGGCATGGCCCAGCCCGTCGGTCGGCAGGTCGATGCACATCCACCAGGCCTCGCCCGGCGCCTCCATCGCCATGAACACCCCGCCATCCTCCCGCACCCGCGGGGCATCGTTCCGCCCGCCCGACAGCATGGCATTCGCCCGCGCGGCGATCGCCGCCAGCGCCGCCGGCCCCGGCAGGGCCTCGCGCGGCACCCCGGCCAGCCGCATCGGCAGGGAAGCCGCGTTGCCCGGCCCGTCCCGCGCGGTGTCCACGGCCATCGCCGCCCCGGCCAGCGCCCCCAGCACCGCCTCCCCGCTCGCATCCACGAAGGCCGCGGCCCGCACCGCCGTCGCCCCCGCATGGTCCGTCAGCACCGCGCCCCCGATCGCGCCGCCCCCAGCCTCCACCCCCGTCACCCGCGCGTGCAGCGCCAGCACCAGCCCCGGCACGCCCGAAACCATGGCATCCAGCGCCCGCTTCAGCGCCTCCGGCTCGAAGGTGACGATCCAGTTCCCGCTTTTCGACCGCCGCGGCGAAGGGTCGAAGCCCAGCGCCGCCAGCCCGGCCAGCACCTCCGCCCCCACGCCGCCCACCGCCGCGCGCGCCACCTCCCCCTGCTGGAACAGCCCGCAATAGGACAGCACGTTGGCGTTGGTCGCGGCGCCGCCCAGGAAGCCGTAGCGCTCCGCCAGCACCACCCGCGCCCCCATCCGCGCGGCGCCGAGCGCGGCCGCCACCCCCGCCGCCCCGCCGCCGGCCACCAGCACGTCACAGGAAAGGGTCCGGTTCATCCGCCCAGTCTCGGCCGCCCGCCCGCCGGACGCCAGCGCCGGTGGACAAACACGGCGCCGCCCCCGATGGAGGCGGGATGCGCGCCGGAGGGGCGAAGATGTCGCAAGCGGCGCCGGGCGCCACGGGAAGGATCGGCCTCGCGCTCGGCAGCGGCTCGGCGCGCGGCCTCGCCCATATCGGCGTCCTCCGGGCGCTGGAGGAGCGCGGCATCGCCGCCGAGGTGGTCGCCGGCACCAGCATGGGCGCCCTGATCGGCGCGGTTCACGCCGCCGGCAAGCTGGACGGCCTCGCCACCACCTTCCAGTCCTTCGACTGGCGCCGCACCGCCTCCTTTCTCGACATCGTCCTGCCCAAGTCCGGCCTGCTCGACGGCGCCAGGATCAGCGCCCTCGTGCGCGACCACGTGGCCTCCGCCAGCATCGCCGGGCTTCCCCGCCCCTTCGCCGCGGTCGCGACGGACATCGCCAGCGGCGAGGAGGTGGTGATCCGCGACGGGGACGTGATCGAGGCGGTGCGCGCCAGCATCTCCGTGCCCGGCATCTTCACGCCGGTCCGCCGCAACGGCCGCGTCCTGGTGGATGGCGGGCTGGTGAACCCCATCCCCGTGACCGCCGCGCGCGCCCTCGGCGCCGGCTTCGTCATCGCGGTGGACCTCAACCACGACATCGTCGCCGGCAAGAACCTCAAGCCCCTTCTGGCCCGGGAGCGCCCGGCGGAGGCGCCGCACCGCACGCCCTGGGGGCAGGGCTTCCGCCAGGCCCTGCAGGACCTCACCGCCCGCCTGCGGGCCGAGGACCTGCCCGCCGCGGCCCAGGTCGCCACCTGGTCCGAGCCGGAGGAGCCCGTGCCCAACATCTTCGAGGTGCTGCTTTCCTCCATCAACATCATGGAAAGCCGCATCGCCGCCGTCCGCCTCGCGCTGGACCGGCCGGACATCGTGATCCAGCCGCCCCTCGGCCACATCCGCTTCCTCGACTTCGACCGCGCCGAGGAAATCATCGAAATCGGCTACCGCACCGCCGCCCGGACGCTGGCGGACACCCCCGCTCTGCGGCCGGCGGGCGGCTCCACGGCCTGAAAGCCACTTCCCCCCGCGCCAGGCGGCCTCAGGCCCCACGGGCCAGGGCGCGCGGCCGCAGCAGGAAAAACAACCCGAGGATCACCAGCAGGATCACCCCCGCCAAGGCCGGCGCCCGCCAGTCCCCGGTGGCGACGCGGTTCCCCAGCAGCACCAGGCACACCACCGCCCCGGCCGCCGGCACGAAGGAGGGCACCTCGAAGCCGCCGCGCGGCTCCCCCGCCCGGCGCTGCAGCACCAGGAGCGCGCCGTTCACCACCGTGAACACCGCCAGCAGCAGCAGAACCGTGGCCGAGGCGAGCTGCCCAATGTCGCCCGCCAGCACCAGCGCCACCAGCACCACGAACAGCACGCCGATCGCCACGTGCGGCGTGCGCGTGCCCGGATGAACCCGCCCCAGCGCCTCCGGCAGCAGCCCGTCCCGCGCCATGCCGAAGGCCAGGCGCGAGGCCGTGACGTAGTTCAGCAGCGCGGTGTTCGCCACCGCGAACACGGTGATCGCCACATAGCCCCAGCCCGGGAACCAGGGCGCCGCCACCGCCGTCACCGCCGCCAGCGGCGAGGGCGCCGTCGCCAGCTCCCCGAAGGGCACCACCGAAACCGCCGTCACCGCGACGGCCATGTAGAGCACGGTCGCGGCCAGCATGGCGCCGACGATGCCGAAGGGCACGGTGCGCGCGGCGTCCTTGCACTCCTCGGCCACGTTCAGGCTGTCCTCGAAGCCGATAAAGGCGAAAAAGGTCAGGATCGCGCCGGACAGCAGCAGCGAGGCGCTGATCCCCTCCGGCGAGGGCGTGACCAGCAGGTCCACCCCGCCCCAGTAGGGGATGCCCACCACGATGATGAACACGAGGCCGCAGAACTCCACCAGCGTGCACAGCACGTTCACGGCCATGCTTTCCCGGATGCCGCGGAACACCACCCCCGCCACCAGCAGCAGGAAGCCCAGCGCCACCACCACCGGCGGCGCCCCCAGCGGGAACAGCGACAGGAGGTTCGCCGCCACCACCCGGGACTGCGTGGCCACCGAGGTCAGCCCCGAGGCCATGACCGCCAGCCCCACCATCCAGCTCAGCAGCCGCATGCCGTAGGCGCGCTGCGTCACATAGGCGGCCCCGCCCGCCCGGGGATAGCGGGAGCCGATCGAGGCATAGCTCAGCCCCGTCAGCAGCGCCGCCACCATGGCCACCGCGAAGCCGAGCCACACCGCGTTGCCGAGATCCCCCGCGGCCCGCCCCACCAGCCCGTAGATGCCGGCGCCCAGCATGCCGCCGAGCGTGTAGGCGAAAAGCTGGAACCGCCCGATGCTCCGGTGCAGCTCCGGCTGGCGCGCCGCCGCCGCGTCCTGGGTTGCCGCCATGGTGCCGGACCTTTCCAAGCGATGGCGCAGCCTTCCCGCGCCGCGCCGGCTTGTCCAGCGCGGCCGCCCTCGTCACGCCACCGGCATGATCCCCCGCCCGCCCAGCAGCCCCGAGGCCACGCCGCCCGAGAAGCCCATGGCCCGCCGCGCGAAGAAACCCTTCAGCGCCGGGATCCGGTCCACCGCCGCGATCCCCAGCCGCCGCGCGATCCGCACGGGCGCGATGTCGTTGCCGAACAGCCGCTCCAGCGCGTGGGTGGCGCCCAGCATCAGGATCGCGTCCGGCCGCCGCGCCGCCTGGTAATCGGCCAGCAGCGCCGGCGACCCCACATCCTCCCCGGCCGCCTTCGCCAGGATGATCCGCTCGGCCAGCGCCGCCACGTCGCGCAGCCCCACGTTCAGCCCCTGCCCGGCGATCGGGTGGATGCCGTGCGCCGCATCCCCCACCAGCGCCAGCCGCGTGTCCGTGAAGCGCATCGCCTGCAGGGCCGAGAGCGGATAGGCCCAGCGCCCGCCCACCAGCCTGACGCGCCCGAGATGGTCGCCCATCCGCCGGGTCACCTCGCGCGCGAAGGCCTCCGGCCCCATCGCCATGAAGTGCGGCACGAGGCTGCTCCGCTCCGACCACACGATGGCCGAGGCATGGGCAAACCCCTCCCGCGCCGCCACCGACCGCTCCCCCTCGCCCTCCAGGGGCGCGTCGGGCAGCGGAAGCTGCGCGAAGGGCCCGTTGGGCAGGAAGGCCTCCAGCGCCGTGCCGCGGTGCGGCCGCTCATGCGCGATGGCGCACACGATGCCGGACTGCCGGTAGTCCAGCCGCGCCGCCCCGATGCCCGCCGCCGCCCGCAGCGCGCTGCGCCGCCCCTCCGCGGAAACCGCCAGCCGCGCCCGCACCAGGCGCCCGCCCTCCAGATGCGCCACCACGCCCGAGGCCTCCCGCTCCACCCGCGCCGTCATGGGCGCCAGCAGGTGCAGGTTCGGCAGCGCCGCCAGCCGGGCGTTCAGCGCAACGCGCAGCGAGCGCGCCTCCACCATCCAGCCGAAGGCCTCCTCCCCCATCTCCCCGGCGTCGAAGTGCAGGTGCAGGGCCGAGGCCCGCTCCCCCGGCCGCCCGTCGCTCACCCGGATGCCCGTGATCGCGCAGGAAGGCGCCGGCAGCAGGTCCCACAGCCCCGCGGCATCCAGCAGGTTGCGGCTGCTGGCCGCCACCGCATAGGCGCGCCCGTCGAAGGCCGGCAGCTCCATCGGCGCCAGCGCCTGGGCATCCACCACCGCCACCGCCACCCCGGCGGTCGCCAGCGCGGTGGCCAGCGTGCCCCCGACCGGCCCGGCCCCGATCACCAGCACGTCCACCTCGAGGTCGGGCAGAACCGGGGAAGCGGGAGGAGCAAAGCTTGTCATGGGTATTCCTGCTTCACGAACCGGTGTCATGCCCAACATTTAGGCATGGTTGGGCGCGGCGGCACCCCCCCGGGGGCCCGCCGGCGTGGCACGCAACTCGCATCGCCCCCCCTGTTCTAGCGGAGGAAGGGGGCCGCGATACGATGAAGTTGGTGATGGCGATCATCAAGCCGTTCAAGCTGGACGAGGTGCGCGAGGCGCTCACCCCGCTCGGCGTGCAGGGGCTGACCGTGACCGAGGTGAAGGGCTTCGGCCGGCAGAAGGGCCAGACCGAGATCTACCGCGGCGCGGAATACCAGGTCTCCTTCCTTCCCAAGCTCAAGATCGAGGTGGCCGTGCCGGCCGAGCTGGCCGACGCCGTGGTGGAGGCGATCGCCACCACCGCGCGCACCGGCAAGATCGGCGACGGCAAGGTCTTCGTCATGGACCTGGAGCGGGCGCTGCGCATCCGCACGGGCGAGACCGACGAAGGCGCCCTGTGAGCGCGATGCAGGCGAACACGATGCAACCCAAGGAAACGACGATGCGACCCCAATCGCGCGGCTGGGCACTCGCCGCCGCCACCGCCACGCTGCTGTCCGGCGCCGCCCTCGCGCAGGACACGCCCGGCGCCACGGAGGCCGTGACCGCAACGGTGAACTCCGGCGACACCGCCTGGATGCTCACCTCCACGGCCCTGGTCCTGATGATGACCATCCCCGGCCTCGCGCTCTTCTACGCGGGCATGGTCCGCAAGAAGAACGTGCTCAGCACGATGATGCAGTCCTTCGCCATCACCGCCATCGCGACGGTGGTGTGGATGGTGGCCGGCTACAGCCTCGCCTTCGGCGAGGGCGGCGCCTATGTCGGCGATCTCTCCAAGCTCCTGCTCCGCGGCCTCGCGGAGAACTGGGACCAGCCCTTCACCCTGGGCTCGGGCGACGCGGCGGTGGCCTTCACCATCCCCGAGACGGTCTTCCTGATGTTCCAGATGACCTTCGCCATCATCACCCCGGCCCTCATCACCGGCGCCTACGCGGACCGGATGAAGTTCTCGGCCATGGTGCTCTTCACCATCCTCTGGCTGCTCGTGGTCTATTCGCCCATCGCCCACTGGGTGTGGCACCCGAACGGCTGGATCTTCGCCCTCGGCGCGCTCGACTTCGCGGGCGGCACGGTGGTGCACATCAACGCGGGCGTCGCGGGCCTCGTCGCCGCGGTGGTGCTCGGCAAGCGCGTCGGCTACGGCCACGACAACATGGCGCCCTTCTCCCTGGCGCTCGCCGTCATCGGCGCCGCGCTGCTCTGGGTGGGCTGGTTCGGCTTCAACGCGGGCTCGGCCGGCGCCGCCGGCGGCCGCGCGGGCATGGCCATGCTGGTCACGCAGCTCGCCGCCGCCGTCGCGGCGCTCGCCTGGGTCTTCGCGGAGTGGGCGGTCAAGGGCAAGCCATCCGTGCTCGGCGCCATCTCGGGCGCCGTCGCCGGCCTCGTCGCCATCACCCCCGCCGCCGGCTTCGTGCTGCCGGTGCCGGCGCTGATCATCGGCGTGATCGCGGGCCTCACGGGCTTCTGGGGCGCCACCGCCCTCAAGCACTGGTGCGGCTACGACGACAGCCTGGACGCCTTCGGCGTGCACGGCCTCTGCGGCATCGTCGGCGCGCTGCTGACGGGCATCTTCGCCTACGGCCCGCTCTCGGCCACCACCGCCCTGCCCGAAGGCACCTCGGGCAGCATCGACCAGCTGCTGATCCAGGCCTACGCGGTGGCCGCCGTGTTCATCTACACGGCCGTCGCCACCTGGATCCTGCTCAAGATCGTGGACGTCATCGTCGGCCTCCGCGTTTCCGAGGAAGAGGAGCGCGAGGGCCTCGACGTCTCCCTCCACGGCGAGCGCCTGGGCTGATCCCTCCCCGGCCGGCGTGAACGGAAAGGCCCCGGCGGATCGCTCCGCCGGGGCCTTTTCTTTTCACGTCACGCCCCGGGCACGCGCCGTGCAAGGCTGCCGCCCGTCCCCCCGCAGGAACACCGCCATGCCGACGCGCCTCCCGGTCCTCCTTTCCGCGCTCCTCGCCCTCGCCGCCGCCCCAGCCGCCGCCCAGGCCCCGGCCACGCTGCGCATCGCCCTCTCCCTGCCCGTCGCCACCCTCGACCCCGTGCAGTCCACCGCCGCCACCGTCCGCAACCACGGCTTCTTCATCTACGACCAGCTCTTCGCCCTCGACAGCCAGGGCGTGCCGCGCCCGCAGATGGTGGGCGCCCACACCGTCTCCGACGACCGCATGACCTGGCGCTTCACGCTGCGCGACGGCCTCGCCTTCCACGACGGCGCCCCCGTGCGCGCCGCCGACGCCGTCGCCTCCATCCGCCGCTGGGCCCAGCGCGACGTGGTCGGCCGTGCGCTGGCCGCCGCCACCGGCGCGATGGAGGTGGTGGACGACAAGACCTTCGAGATCCGCCTCTCCAAGCCCTTCGCCCTGGTGCCCGAAGCCCTGGCCCGCCCCACCGGCAGCGCGCTGTTCATCATGCCCGAGCGCGTGGCCAGCACCCCCGCCTCCACCGCCATCACCGACACCACCGGCTCCGGCCCCTTCGTCTTCCGCGCCGCCGAATGGCGCGCGGGCGACCGCGCCGTCTATGCCCGCAACCCCGCCTACCGCCCGCGCGAGGAAGCGCCCGACGGGCTCGCGGGCGGCAAGGTCGTGCGGGTGGAGCGCGTCGAATGGCTCGCCATGCCCGACGCCGCGGTCGCCGTGAACGCGCTGAACAACGGCGAGATCGACTTCCTCGAACAACCCCCGCCCGACCTGGTCCCGACGCTGGAGCGCAACCGCGCCGTCCGCGTCTCCCCCGTCAACCCCGTCGGCTCCATGGCCTGGCTGCGCATCAACCACACCCAGCCGCCCTTCAACGACCCCCGCGCCCGCCAGGCCCTGCTGTATCTCGTCAACCAGCGCGACGTGCTGGAGGGCATGGGCATCCGCGCGGCCGAACAGGCTCCCTACTGCCCCGCCTACTTCATGTGCGGCACCCCGCTGGAAACCGCCGCCGGCGCCCGCGGCCTGCGCGAGCCCGATTACGCCCGCGCCCGCGAACTCCTGCGCGAGGCCGGCTATGACGGCCGCCCCGTGGTCTTCCTCAACGCCACCGACAACGGCCTCAACAACGCCTCCACCCTCGTGATGACGGAAGCCTTCAGGCGCGCCGGCCTCAACATGGACGTGCAGTCGATGGACTGGGGCACGCTGACCGCCCGCCGCAACCGGCGCGAGCCGCAGGCCCAGGGCGGCTGGAACCTCTTCGTCACCATCGCCAACGTGCTGGACGCGGAGAACCCGCTCTCCAACCTCTACCTCGCCAGCACCTGCGACGCCGCCCCCGCCGGCTGGCCCTGCGACGAGGAGCTGGAGCGCCTGCGCCTCGCCTGGTCCGGGGAAAGCGACCCCGCGAAGCGCCGCGCCCTCCTCGACCAGGTCCATGCCCGCGCCTACGAGGTGCTGCCCTACATCAACGCCGGCCAGTTCCGCGCCAACGCCGCCTGGCGCAGCAACGTCGCGGGCATCCGCCCCACCACGGTGCCGGTGTTCTGGGGCGTGACCAAGAACTAGCACCGGAGGCCGCCTCCCCCGGGGCGCTCCATCACGGCACCGCGGCAGGCGCCGCGGTGCGCGCTAGCCCGCCATCCACCGCCAGACAGCCCCGATCACCGCCTCGATGGTCCCGTCCGGCAGCATGTCCCGGCCGGGAAACACGTCGATGCCGAGCCTCCGCTTCAGCGTATAGCCCCCGGCGAGCGCCACGGTGATCGCCGCCCCCTCCACCACCTCAAGAAGCACCCATCCAGCCCAGGCCAGCGCCCGCCGCGGCGTCGTGGCCCGCCCCGCCGCGCGGGCCCTCACGGCTCGCCCGGATCATCCCGGCGCAACCGCCGCACGCCATGGCCCCTCAAACCGAAAGCCGCGCCTGCACCAGCGTCCAGGCCTCCCGGAACGCCGCCTCCGCGTCGAGTTCCGTGGTGTCCAGCAGCAGCGCATCCCCGGCCGGCCGCATCGGCGCCACGTCGCGGGCGGCGTCGCGCGCGTCCCGCAGCGCCATCTCCGCCGCCACCTCCTCCAGCACCACCATCTCGCCCCGCCCGGCGCGCTCCAGCCAGCGCCGCCGCGCCCGCGCCTCGGGCGAGGCCGTGACGAAGAGCTTCACCCGCGCGTCGGGGCAGACCACCGTTCCGATGTCCCGCCCATCCATCACGCCGCCCTGGCGCGCCGCGAAATCCCGCTGGAAGTCCAGCAGCGCCGCCCGCACCTCCGGCTGCGCCGCCACCTGGCTCGCCCCCTGGTCCACCTCCGGCCCGCGCAGGTCGCCGCGCTCCAGGTCCGCCGCGTCCAGCCCCCGCGCCGCCGCCTCCGCCGCCGCCGGGTCGGTCGGCAACCCGCCCGCCAGCAGCACCCGCCGCGCCACCGCCCGGTAGAGCAGCCCCGTGTCGAGGTAGGGCAGCCCCAGCTCGCGCGCCAGGCGCCGCGCCAGCGTCCCCTTGCCCGCGGCCGCCGGCCCGTCCACCGCCACCACCACGGGGTCCACCAACCCCTCCGGCGCCGCCGCCTCGCTCAAGGCACGCCCCCGGGCGGCGAAGCCGCTCCATCCACCGGCGCGATCACAGCCCCGCCCGCCAGCCCGTTCATCATGCCGACGAAGCCGGGAAAGGAGGTGTCGATGAACCCCGTGTCGTCCACCGCCACCGGCCGCTCGGAGGCCAGCCCCATCACCAGCGCCGACATCGCGATCCGGTGGTCCATATGCGTCACCACCGTCCCGCCCCCCGGCGCCCGCGCCCCGTCCCGCGCGATCACCAGGTCGTCCCCCTCCACCGAGGCCGCGACGCCGCAGGCCGCCAGCAGCGCCACCGTGGCCGCCAGCCGGTCGCTCTCCTTCACCCGAAGCTCCCCCAGCCCCCGCAGCCGCGTCGTCCCCCGCGCAAAGGCCGCCGCCACCGCCAGCACGGGATATTCGTCGATCATGGAGGGCGCCCGGCTCCCCGGCACGTCCACCCCCCGCAGCTCCGAGAAGGAGGCGGTCACATCCCCCACGCTCTCCCCGCCCTCGACCCGCGCGCCGGAAACAACCAGATCGGCCCCCATCTCGCGCAGCGTCGCGAAAAGCCCCGTCCGCAGCGGGTTGAGCCCCACCCCCGCCACCGTCACGCGGGAACCCGGCACCAGCAGCGCGGCCACCAGCGGAAACGCCGCCGAGGACGGGTCCGCCGGCACCACCACCGGCGCCGCCCGCAACTCCGGCTGCCCCTCCAGCTCGATCACCCGCCGGTGCCCCTCCGCCTCCACGCGAAGCACCGCCCCGAAGTGGCGCAGCATGTTCTCGGTGTGGTCCCGCGTCGCCTCCGGCTCCTCCACGCGGGTGATCCCCCGCGCGCAGAGCCCCGCCAGCAGCACCGCCGACTTCACCTGGGCCGAGGGCACGGGCAGCACGTAGTCCAGCGGCAGCGGGTCCGCCGCCCCCTCCACCGCCAGCGGCAGGCGCCCCCCCGCGCGCCCCGTGAACCGCGCCCCGCAGGCGGAAAGCGGCTCCGTCACCCGCCGCATCGGCCGCCCGCGCAGCGAGGCATCGCCGGTCAGCACCGCGAACACCGGATGCCCCGCCAGCAGCCCGCAGATCAGCCGCGCCGCCGTGCCCGAATTGCCCATGTCCAGCACGTCCGCCGGCTCCACCAGCCCGCCGACCCCGCGCCCCGCCACCCGCCAGTGCCCGGGCGCCACCCGCTCCACCTCGGCGCCCAGCGCCCGCATGGCGGCGGCCGTGCGCAGCACGTCCTCCCCCTCCAGCAGCCCCGTGATCTCGGTGGTGCCCACCGCCAGCGCCCCGAACATCAGCGCGCGGTGGGAGATGGACTTGTCGCCGGGCACCCCGATCCGCCCGGAAAGTCCTCGCCCCGGAGACCCCGCCCCGGCGGCCGAGGCCCGCATCGGAAGGGGCCCCGCAGCAATGGCATGAACGCCGGCATGACCGGCCGCGGAGGAGGGCAGGTGATCGGGCATGAAACAACACTTGCGGCTGGGGAAGGGCCGCCGCGTTTGACACGCCAGGGGCCGCGTGGCAATGCGCGCCGCCCTTTACGAACCCCCCCGTCCGCCCCCCGTGGCGGGCCCATCCGAGGCTTCCCTGATGGCCAATGCCGAACTCGGCCTCAAGCGAACCTGCGTCGCCTGCGGTGCCCGCTTCTACGACCTGGGCCGCAGCCCCGCCGTTTGCCCCAAATGCGGCACCGAACAGCCGGCCGAGCAGCCCCGCGCCAAGCGCGTCGCCGCCCCCCTGCCCGAGGAGAAGCCCCGCAAGCGCGCCGCGGCCGTGGAGGGCGCCGACACCGATGACGTGGAGGTGGAGGACACCGACGCCGATGACGTGGCCGATGCCGAGGACATCGACGAGGACGAGGACATCGCCGAGGAGATCGGCGTCGAGAGCGACAACGACGAGGAAACCTGACCTGGCCCCGGGGGGCCTCCCGGCCCCCCGGCCGATGCCCGCGGGGGCCTTCTGCCCCCCGGCCGGTCCCTATCCCCCGCGCAGCCGGTGCCAGGCCGCCAGCGCGGCGTCATAGGGCAGCGCCGGCACCTCCCGCAGCCGCCAGGACCAGTCGCTGAACCCAGGCCCCGGCACCGCCCCCCGCCCCTGCGCCACGCGCAGCCCGAGCAGCCGCAGCAGCAGCGCGCAGCGGCGCAGGTGATACCCGGACGAAACCGGGTGCACCGCCCCCCCGAAGTCCTTGAGCATCGCCGCCACCGCCCGCGCCGAGGACAGCGTGTCCGTCCCCGTCGGCTCCTCCAGGATGCGCGCGGGGTCGATCCCCCAGTCCCGCAGCAGCTTCGCCATCACCTGGGACTCCGCCGGCCCGTGCCGCCCCTGGCCGCCCGTCGGCACGAAGACCGGCTCCCCGCCCAGCTCCTCCCCCAGCGCCACCGCGGCCGCCACGCGCCGCTGCATCGTCTGGCTGGGGCGTGAATCCGGGCGAACGGCGGCACCGAAGATCACGATGGCGGGCTGGTCGGTCATGCCCTGCTCAACAGGAAAGCCCCGGGGAAGTGTCCCGCCCCCCATTATTTTTCGCCGCCCCTTCCCGGAAGCACCCGGGCCGGCGATGCCGGGGGGAGGCGCCCTCACGGCCGTCCCGCGGCCGCCGCGGGAAAGGGCAGCAGGAACCCGGCCACCGCCCGCAGCACATCGCCGGGCCGCTCCCGATGGGGCACATGCCCGCAACCCTCCAGAAGAACCGTCCGCGACGGCCCCCGGGCAAGGGCCGCGATCCGCTGCGGATGCCGGGCCGTGCCGTACTCGTCCCGCTCGCCATGCAGCGCGAGGACGGGGCACGCCACCCCCGCCAGGTCCTCATCCAGGCTCCAGCCCGCGAAGGCCGGCGCGAGCCAGGTTCCGGTCCAGGCATCCAGGACCCACCGCGCCTTGTCCCCGTGGTACCTCGCCAGGCGCTCCATCTGCCCCGGCCCCGCGAAGCCCGCCTCCGCCTCGCGGATGCCATCCAGCGTCCGCTCCTCGACAAAGGCCTGCGCCGCCTCGGTCACCACCGCCACGCACCGCTCCGGAAGCTGGGCGGCCACTCCCACCGCCATGGCCCCGCCGACGCTGTGGCCGAAGGGAACCAGGCTCCCGAGCCCCAGCTGCCCGCACAGCGGCAGGATGCCCGAGGCCGTCTCGTCCCGCATGAAACCCGGTTGCAGGCGCCCCGGATAAGGGTCCGACCGCCCGAAGCCCAGGCGGTCATAGGCCACCACGGAAAGCCCGAGGGCGCGCGCGAGCCGCTCCGGAAAGTCGCGCCACAGCGCCACGCTGCCGAGCGAATCATGCAGCAGCACGACGGCCGGCCCATTCCCGGGCAAGCCGCCGGAAGGGCTCCACGACCGCGCGAAGAGCCTCCCCCGCGGGGTGGCGATCCAGTGGTCGGCCGGCGTCACCACGCCGGCCCTCCCACCCGGGCCGCCCCGGGCCCGCACGGCGGCGCCGCCGCGAGCCCCGGTCGCGGCAGCGGCGCCCTCACCCCGCCGGCGCCGCCAGCGTCACGCGGTTCGTCGGCTCCATCGCCCGCCACAGCGCCGCCATGTCCCGCGCCACCTGCGCCGCCGGCGCACCGCCGGCCTCCACCGCCCGCGCGATCTCCGCGAGGCTCGCCCGGCCATCCACCCGCGACAGGATCGCCGGGGCCAGGGGCGGCACCGGAAGCACCACCCGCAACCCGTCGAAGGTGATCGCCAAGCTCCCCCCGCGCGCGGCCTTCGCCCAGCCTGCCCCATCCCCCCCGCGCAGCACCGGCACGGCGGAAGGGTCCTCCCAGTCCGCCCGCGCCACCGCGTCCCCGGCCCGCGCCAGATAGGCGATGTGGATCCCCATGTTCCCCGCCAGCGCCTCCGCCAGCGCCGCCCGCTCCACCATCCCCATCCCCGCCATCCGCGCCCTGAGCCTCGGGTCCGGCAGCAGGTGGTCCGGGTCGTAGCGCACCGGCTCCACCAGGGTGGAAAGTCGGAGCCCCGCGCCCTCCACCAGCGCCGCCAGCTGCGGCACCGTGAAGGCCACGTCCCTGGGATTCAGCAGCAGGTCGTACAGGCCGGGATCCCCGCCCCCCTGGGGCAGCGGCAGGTGGTCCGTGATCCAGGGGTTCTTCCTCAGCCAGGCCGTTTCCGGCAGGTGCCGCATCACCCGCCGGGCCACCTCCACCCGCGCCGCCGGCGCCTCCTCCACGGGGGCGATCAGCCGCAGCGCCTCCTGCAGCATGTAGACCCCGGTCCGCCCGTGCGGCGCGTAAACCATGATCCCCATGCCGCCCCCCGGCGCCAGCACCCCCGCCAGCGCCCGCAGCCCCGCCGCCGGGTCCGGCAGGTGGTGCAGCACCCCGCAGCAATCGACGTAGTCGAACACCCCCAGCCCCGGGGGCAGGTCCAGGATCGACCCCTCCACGAAGCGCAGGTTGGCCAGCCCGCGCACCGCCGCCCGCGCCTCCGCCACGCGCCGGGCCGCGCCGGACCGGTCCAGCCACACCACCTCCCCCGGCCGCCCCGCCCAGGCCATCTGCTGCGCCAGCATGATCGCCCCGTCCCCGGTCCCGCCGCCGGCCACCAGCGCCCGCATCGGCAGCCCCGCCGGCCGCCGCGCCCCGAACACCCAGTGGTCCACCTCCGCCAGGTTGGAAGGGCTCCCCACCACCAGCCGGCGCGCCTCGTCCCGCGGGTCGCGCGCGGGATAGGGAAGCGCCTCGTACTGGGCGGCGAGCTGGGCATCGGTCGCGTCGGGCATGGGCAAGGCAATAAGGCGCCCCGCCGCGCCTGCCAAATGGCGCCCCGCCCTTCCCCGGCGCGCCCGGCAAACCCCGCCGCGCCCCGGAGGTTCCTCTCACAGGAACCGCGCGGAACCCCAGCATGTCCCAGCCCCTGCCCGCCTCCCTGGTCCGCTACGCCCGCGACCTGGAGGTCGTGCAGCCCGGAGAGGGCGAGACGATCGCGAAGATCCTGGAATCCATGCACCGCCTGGCCGGGCGCACCCAGGCGCAGCACGGGCGGGCCGTGCGCGTCTCCCACGCGAAGATGCACGGCGCGGCGGTCGGCGAGCTGGTGGTGCCGGAAGGCCTCCCCGAACCCCTGGCCCAGGGATTGTTCTCGTCCCCCGGCCGCTACCCCGTCATCGCCCGCCTCGCCAACGTCCCGGGCGAGATCATGGGCGACGCCGTTTCCACCCAGACCGGCCTTTCCTTCAAGGTGCTGGGCGTCCGGGGGGAGATGCTGCCCGGCCATGCCGGCCAGGTCACGCAGGACTTCGTGCTGGACACCGGCAGCCGCTTCGCCGCCGCCGACGCCGCCGCCTTCCTCCTGACCCACCGCGCGCTCGAGCACGCCCCCCGGGTGCCGGAGGCCGCCAAGCAGCTCGCCTCCAGGGCCTCGCGCGCCACCAACAGCCTCCTGCACAGGCTGGGCGGGGACAGCGCCACCCTGGACTTCCTGGGCCACCCCCGCATCCACCCCCTGGCCGAGGCCTATTTCACCCAGGCCCCCATCCGCTACGGCGATTACGTCGCCAAGCTGGCCGCGGTGCCCGCCACGCCCGGGCAACAGGCCCTGGCCGGTGCCGCACCCGGCGCGGGCCCCGGCACGGGCGCGGAGGAGAACGCGCTGCGCACCGCCACCGTGGGCTTCCTCCGCGAACAGGAGGCCGCCTTCGACATCCGCGTCCAGCTCTGCACCAGCCTCGAAACCATGCCGGTGGAGGATGCGAGCAAGGAATGGCCCGAGCAGGAAAGCCCCTACCGCACCGTCGCCCGCCTCGCCTTCCCCCGCCAGGACGCCTTCACCGAGGCCCGCCGCCGCTACGTGGACGAGGACCTGTCCTTCTGCGTGTCGCACAGCCTGGTGGCCCACCGCCCCCTCGGCTCCATCATGCGCGCCCGCCTGCGCGCTTATCCCGCCATGTCGCGCCTGCGGCGGGAAGCGAACGGCCGTCCCCTGGCGGAGCCGCGCTCGGTCGCGGAAGTGCCGGGCTGACGGCCACACCGATGGCCTCCCCGCGAAGATGATGGCCAAACATGCAACGGCGACGGTTGAACAGCAGCCCTCGGGAGGACTATCTCCGGGGCCATGATCCGTCCCTTCCTCGCTCTCGCGGCCCTGATCCTCGCAGCGCCGGCCTTCCTGGCCGCCCCGGCCCTGGCCCAGGCCCGCAACGAACCACGCGGCGAATCCCGCGCGGCGGCCCCCGCCCAGCCCGCCACCGGCCCCCAGCGCCTCGGCACCTTCGGGGAATGGACCGCCGCCACCCACACGGAGAACGGCGGCAAGGTCTGCTACGCCTTCACCCGGCCGGAGGGCAACGCGAACGCCCTCCTCACCGTCACCCACCGCGCCCAGGGCCGCGACCAGGTCGCGCTCCGCATCGGCCGCGCCTTCCCGCGCAACGCCGAGGTGACGGTGGATGTCGGCGGCAAGGACCTGAACTTCTACACCGCCGGCGACAACGCCTTCGCCCGCAACGGCGGCGCAACCGTCGCCGCCTTCCGCAGCGGCCGCGAGGCCGAGGCCAAGAGCCCCGCCGCCAACAACCGCAGCACCACCGAAACCTTCTCCCTCCAGGGCTTCTCCGCCGCCTACGACGCCATCTCGCGCGAGTGCCCGCCCGGCGAGGCCCCCGCAAGGCGCCGCCGTTGAACACCCTCGCCCCCGTCGCGCGCCCCGGCCCCGATGACCTGACCGAGGCCGAGCGCGCCCGCATCCTCGCCAAGTCCGCGATCTTCGCGCCCCCCGCGCAGACCGACGCCCAGGGCCGCCGCGACCTCCTCGGCCTGACGCGGGACGAACTCGCGGCCGAGATGCTCGCGATCGGCGAGAAGCCCTTCCGCGCCAAGCAGCTCTGGCACTGGATCTACCACCAGGGCACCCGCGACTTCGCGCAGATGTCCTCCATCGCCAGGCCCATGCAGGCGAAGCTCGCCGAGCGCTTCACCGTCGGCCGCCCCGAGATCACCACCGAGCAGACCAGCACGGACAGCACGCGCAAGTGGCTCTTCCGCATGCGCGACAACCAGCAGGTGGAAACCGTCTACATCCCCGACGAGGACCGCGGCGCCGTCTGCATCTCGACGCAAGTGGGCTGCACCCTCTCCTGCCGCTTCTGCCACACCGGCACCCAGAAGCTCGTCCGCAACCTCTCCGCCGGCGAGATCATCGGCCAGTTCATGGCCGCCCGCGACAGCTACGGGGAATGGCCCACCCCCCAGTCCGAAGCCCCGCGCCTGCTCTCCAACATCGTCGTCATGGGCATGGGCGAACCCCTCTACAACTACGAGGCCACGGCCAAGGCGCTGAAGATCGCCATGGACAACGAGGGCATCGCCCTCTCCCGCCGCCGCATCACCCTGAGCACCTCCGGCGTCGTCCCCATGATGGACCGCGCCGGCGCCGAGCTCGGCGTCAACCTCGCCGTTTCCCTCCACGCGGTCACCGACGAACTCCGCGACGAGATCGTCCCCCTCAACCGCAAATACCCCATCAAGGAATTGATGGCCGCCTGCCACCGCTACCCCGGCGCCTCCAACGCCCGCCGCATCACCTTCGAATACGTCATGCTCGACGGCATCAACGACAGCGAGGCCGAGGCCCGCGAGCTCGTCCGCCTCCTCGAAGGCCTGCCCGCCAAGGTCAACCTCATTCCCTTCAACCCCTGGCCCAACTCCCCCTACGCCACGTCCAGGCGCGCCCAGATCGAGCGCTTCGCCAACATCCTGAACGAGGCCGGCTACGCCTCCCCCGTCCGCCGCCCCCGCGGCCGCGACATCGCCGCCGCCTGCGGCCAGCTCAAGACCGAGAGCGAGCGTGCCCGCCGGAGCCCCGCCGCGGCCTGAACGGCCGCCGCTCGCGGCTCTGGTGAGGGGAGGAAGGAATTCCTCCCCTCCCTTTCTCCATGGTCTTCTTCCGTCCGCCGAAGACACCCGGGCATCCCCTGCGTCTCCCGGAACGGCGGGCCCTCCCCGGAAGCCGCCAGCTCCGCAGATCCCACCAGCCCGGCCTCTTGGCAAATGAGAATCACTCTCACTATAAGCAGCCCCAGCGAAGCGCCGGCCCTGCCGGCCGCCACCCCTGGAGACACCACATGCGCCGCCTTCCTCCCCCGCGCGCCATCGGCCTGCTGGCCTGCCTCGCGGGCGCGGCCCTGCCCGGCGCACCCCATGCCCAGGAAGGTGCCCTCGCCGTGCCGGAAGTCGGCGTCACCGGCAATGCCGAGCGCGCGCTCGACCCCGTCCGCGGCTTCGTCGCGCGCCAGGAGATCACCGGCACCAAGACCGACACGCCCCTGATCGAGAGCCCGCAATCCATCTCCGTCGTCCCGCGCGACCAGATCGACGCCCGCCAGGCCCAGACGCTGGGGGAGGCGCTGCGTTACTCCGCCGGCGTGCGCGTGGAGAACTTCGGCACCGACAGCCGCACCGACTGGTTCCAGCTCCGCGGCTTCAACGCCCAGGACGTCGGCATCTTCCTCAACGGCCTCCGCTACAACGCCGGCTATGCCGGCAGCGCCTACGAGACCTATGGCCTGGAGCGCTACGAGATCCTGCGCGGCCCCACCTCCGTCCTCTACGGCCAGATCGCGCCGGGCGGCCTGGTGAACCAGGTCAGCCGCCGCCCCACCGACACCCCGCAGGGCGAGGTGCGCCTGACCGCCGGCAGCTACGGCCGCACCCAGGCCCAGGGCACCACCAGCGGCCCCCTCACCGCGGACGGCACCTGGTCCTACAGCCTCACCGCCCTCGGCCGCGCCAGCCACACGGCGGTGGACCAGGTGCGCGACGACCGCGTCTTCGTCGCCCCCGCCCTCACCTGGCGGCCCGACCCCAACACCTCGCTCACCGTGCTCGGCTACTACCAGCACGACGAAACCTCGGGAAACCAGTTCCTTCCCTATGACGGCACGGTGCGCCCCACGCCCTTCGGACGCATCAGCCGCAACCGCTTCACCGGCGAGCCCGACCTCAACCAGTTCGACCGCACGCAATACGGCCTCGGCTACGAGTTCAGCCACCGCTTCAACAACGTCTTCTCGTTCCAGCAGAACCTGCGCTACGCCCACACCGGCATCGACTGGCAGCAGGTCTATGGCGGCGGCCTGGATATCGACCGCCGCACGCTGAAGCGCTTCGCCTACGCCGCCGACATCGACGTCAACACCTTCCAGGTGGACAACCAGCTCCGCGCCGACTTCACCACCGGCCCCGTCTCGCACACCGTGCTGGCCGGCTTCGACTACAGCCAGATCGCCTACCGCAACAACTCGTCCTTCGTCGAAGCCTCCGGCCTCGACGTCTTCTCGCCCTCCTACGGCGCCGCCATCCCCGCTCTTCTGCCCTTCAACTTCACGCGCCAGAACACCACCCAGTACGGCCTCTACCTGCAGGACCAGATCCGCCTCGACCGCCTGATCCTCCTCGCCGGCATCCGCCAGGATTTCGCACGCGCCGACACGCGCAACCGCCTGACCGGCGGCAACACCTACCAGGACGACGACGCCTTCACCTGGCGCGCCGGCGCCGTCTACCTCTTCGACAACGGCCTCGCCCCCTACGCCTCCTACGCCCGCTCCTTCCAGCCGCAGATCGGCACCAACATCCGCGGCAACACCTTCGACCCGCTGCGCGGCGAGCAGTACGAGGCCGGGCTGAAGTACCAGCCCACGGGCATGCGCAGCTTCGTCCAGGCCAGCGCCTTCCACCTCACCCAGCGCAACAGCCTCACGCCCGACCCCACCAGCAGCATCAACAACATCGCCACCGGCCAGATCCGCGTCCGCGGCCTCGAACTGGAAGCGGTGGCCGAGCTCGGCGCCGGCGTCACCCTGGTCGGCTCCTACACCTACCTCGACCCCGAGATCACCCGCAGCACCACCACCGCCGAGATCGGCAACCGCCCCGCCGGCGTGCCCCGCAACACCGCCGGCCTCTACGGCGAATACACCTTCGTGGCCGCCTCCAAGCCCCTCTCCGGCCTCACCCTCGGCTTCGGCACCCGCTACCTCGGCAACACCACCACCGCCAACGCCAGCTACAACGTGGTCCCCTCCACCGTCCTCTTCGACGCAACCATGCGCTACGACCTCACCGCCATGTCCGAGCAGCTGAAGGGCCTCACCCTCGCCGTGAACGCCAGCAACCTCGCCGACACCCGCTACGTCAGCCGCTGCACCAGCGACACCGCCTGCTTCTACGGCAACCGCCTGAACGTCCTCGGCAGCATCTCCTACCGCTGGTGAAAGCCGCCCCCGCGCCAACCCCCGGGAGAACCCGCATGCGCCCGATCCTCACGCTCCTGCACCGCTGGATCGGGCTGGCCACCGCCGCCTTCCTCTTCATCGCGGGCGCCACCGGCGCGGTCATCTCCTGGGACCACGAGCTGGACGACTGGCTCAACCCCCACCTCACCCACGCCACCACCCCCGGCCCCGCCCGCCCCTCCCTCGAACTCGCCGCCGAGGCCGAGGCCCGCGACCCCCGCGCCGCCGTCACCTACGTCCCCCTCTCCCCCGAACCCGGCGAAGCCCTCACCCTCTTCGTCGAACCCCGCCTCAACCCCGCCACCGGCCGCCTCCACGACCTCGGCTACAACCAGGTCTTCCTCGACCCCGCCACCGGCACCGAACTCGGCCGCCGCGAATGGGGCCAGGCCTGGCCCATCACGGCCGAAACCGCCGTCTCCTTCCTCTACAAACTGCACTACTCCCTCCACATCCCCACCCTCTGGGGCACGGACCGCCTGGGCTACTGGCTCATGGGCGCCGTCGCCCTCCTCTGGACGATCGACTGCTTCGTCGGCCTCTACCTGACCCTCCCCCCGCGCCGCGCCCCCCGCGCGGACCAGCCGCCCGCCGTCCAGCGCCAGCTCGCCCGCGGCTTCGCCACCCGCTGGGCCCCCGCTTGGAAAATCAAAACCACCGGCAGCGCCTGGCGCATCAACTTTGACATCCACCGCGCCTTCGGCCTCTGGACCTGGGCCCTGCTCCTGGTCCTCGCCTTCACCGCCGTCTCGCTCAACCTCTACCGCGAGATCTTCTACCCCGTGATGTCCACGGTCTCCCGCGTCACCCCCACCCCCTTCGACGAACGCCCCCTCGCCCCACTGGACGCCCCCATCGCCCCGGGCATCCCCATGGCCCAGGCCCTCGCCCTCGGGCAGGCCGAAGCCGCCCGCCGCGGCTGGGCCGAACCCGCGGGCGCGATCTTCTACGCAGCCCGCTACGGCATCTACAACATCCGCTTCTTCCAGCCCGGCGACGACCACGGCGCCGCCGGCGTCGGCCCCGCCGAACTCTACCTCGACGGCAACGACGGCCGCCTCCTCGGCCACCGCCAGCCCTGGAAAGGCACCGTGGCGGACATCTTCGTCCAGGCCCAGTTCCCCCTCCACTCCGGCCGCATCCTCGGCCTCCCCGGCCGCATCCTCATCTCCGCCATGGGCCTCGTCGTCGCCGCCCTCTCCGTCACCGGCGTCGTCATCTGGTGGCGAAAGCGCGCCGCCCGCCTCTCCACCCGCCACAAGCGCGCCACCACCCCCGCCCCCAAGCCCGCCCGCCACGCCACCACCTAGGAAAACCACGCCCCACAAACCCCCGGCGCCCCCGGCCGCACCAACCACCGGCCAACCCGCGCCCGCCCTCCCCCGTTCAGGCCCCGCGCACCCCCGGAGCCCCAATGGCCGAAACCCGCTTCGTCGCCCTCACCATCGTCGCGGTCGCCCTCCTCCTCGCCCTCTCCCGCCTGACGAAAATCCCCCCCTCCATCGCCCTCTTCACGGGCGGCCTCGCCTCCATCCTCCTCCCCG
This sequence comes from Muricoccus vinaceus, assembly GCF_042433125.1. Lineage (NCBI taxonomy): Bacteria > Pseudomonadati > Pseudomonadota > Alphaproteobacteria > Acetobacterales > Roseomonadaceae > Muricoccus > Muricoccus vinaceus. Next base: position 83,181 of record NZ_JBHLVZ010000083.1, read on the forward strand.
GCCCCCTCCCCGCCCTCCGCGTGGACCCCCTCATCGTCCTCGGCCTCATCCTCCCCCCGCTCCTCTACGCCGGCATCACCAACATCCCCGCCGAACTCCTCCACCGCGCCGCCTGGCGCGGCGTCCTCGGCGGCGCCCTCTGGACCCTCGGCCTCACCACCGCCTGCGGCTTCGCGGCCACCCTCCTCCTCCCCGGCCTCGACCCCGTCGCCTGCATGGCCATCGGCGTCGCCGCCGCCATCGCCGAACCCCGCGTCCTCCTCGAAACCGGCCTCAACAAGCGCATGCCCCCCGCCATCAGCGAGGCCATGTCCGCCCAGCTCGTCTCCGCCCCCCTCCTCGGCGTCTCCCTCTCCATCTTCACGGCCAAGCAGGTCGGCGGCCCCTTCCCGGGCTTCACCGCCATCGCCCAAACCCTCGCCTACGACGCAATCATCGGCGGCGCCGCCGGCATCGCCCTCGGCTTCGCCATGGCCGCCCTCCGCCGCCGCCTGGACAACCCCCGCACCGAAACCGCCCTCTCCCTCGCCACCCCCTTCGCCGCCGGCGCCCTCGGCGAAGCCATCGCCGCCTCCCCCGTCGCCCCCCTCATCGGCGCCGGCGTCACCATGGCCTACATCCACACCAACAAAACCACGGGCGAAAGCATCGCCTCCCCCGAATCCCACCAACTCACCGAAGACCTCTGGCAGGCCCTCGGCGCCATCCTCACCGGCGCCCTCTTCTTCCTCATGGGCCGCGCCCTCCCCGAAGCCCTCGCCGGCACCCGCGCCCTCCCCTGGACCACCCTCGCCACCGCCGCGATCAGCCTCATGGCCCTCTGCTGGGCCGTCCAGTTCACCCTTTCCTGGGCCGCCCTCGCCCACCCCAACTCACCCCCCATCCCGCGGGAGGACGGCGGCCGCGTCCCCCCCTGGCAAGGCGCCGCCCTCATGGCCGGCGGCGCCGGCCGCAACGTCGTCGCCCTCGCGGTCGCCCTCGCCCTCCCCGCCACCCTCCCGGGCGGCGAGCCCTACCTCCCGCGGGACGCAGTGGTGGCGGTGGTCGCGCTGATGGTCGTGGCCTCGGCGGGGCTGCAATGGGTGGGAGTGCCGGGGCTGGTGCGCTGGGTGCGGCCTGTTCCCCATAACCAACCTTGACACGTCTCTCGGGCTATTTCTCATAACAAACAATGTTGATCTTCAGGATTAGCGAGTTTGGAATGCGCGTATAAATCTGGCTAAAAATTTTGCGTTTTATTCGTCGTTATGGCTAGCCGAGGCGGCCCGCGAGCGCATCTCCTCGATTTCGAGTCGCGCGAGAATCGATGCTAAGATTGGTTTTGCCTCGTCGACAGTGTGAGAAAAGCGAAGATCTGTTACATCCTGCTCAAATCTCTTGTCTCGGATCGGCTTGCGAATTTGCGCTTCTTTAACCCAAAAACGGAAAAGGTCGCAGTGGTAAATTGTAAATGCCCCTTTTGCTGTTAACCCGCGGTAGGTACTTCTGCCTTCAACCTGAATGTGGTCATCATAATTATCGAAATGCGGATGAACAATCTCGTACGCCTGCGAAGACTTAGGCAAGCGCAGATAGGCTCGCTTAGTTACTCGGGTTGAGCCTTTTTGGCCATTACATTCTAGGCACGCAACAGCAAGATTCTGAGGTTCGAACATAAAGCGTGCTGTCTCACTGCGCGGAATTACATGTTCAACATCCCATACCTTTCCATGCGCGGAGAGAATTTGCTGCTGGCAGTAGCAGCAACGGTACTCTTGTTTTGCAATATAATGCTGCTTTATCGTTTGTCGAATTGGAGCTACATCGTCTTTTTCCCAAGTTTTCGACGAAAAATCGCTGGATTTCAGAATTTCGTTGATCTGGTCTTTTTCTGACATGGAGTAAATGATAGCTTGCTCTATCACCCTTTAACACTCCCTCGCACCATGATCTTTTCCAAGTTAGAGATTAATTCGATCACTCCTGGATTATCTGTTATGAGTGGTCTTATTTCAACTAGTCCCCTAACTGTAGTGTGGAATTCAGATCCTGCGATCAATCCATCTGCAGCCAAGCGTAATGCTTTCACTAATTCTTCTTGTACATAATAATTATTTCCGCTTGCAACTTTGAACGCTTTCACAAGCAAATAATCGATTGGACGCCCAGACACTTCGTGCCCATTCTGAGGGATATCGTCACTTAATGAATACAGTGTTGCTGAAGGTGGAGCATCCGACAGGACAAGTGGAGAGTGAGTAGCCAAAATATAGTGACAATCATCATATTCTGCGAAGGTTGATGTAAGAAGATCCACATATTTGGATTGCCATTCTGGATGTAGATTCGTTTCCGGCTCGTCAATCAAGACGAGTGAGTTATCTTGAAGGTGAGAGGCGAGCGACATAAAAGTAATCGCTATACTTAGCTCTCCAGAGCTGGCTTCCTTAAAATCAACGAATTTGCCGTCTAGTTTTTGGGCTCCAACACCGAAGAGGCGTGCCAAGCCAAGCCGTCTTAACAACTCCATCCCATCAAAGGCTGCGGTTGCTGCAGGCAGCGGGTCATATACATTTAATGGAACAACAACAAAGCCGCGGTTGCTATTCGCTAACGCCGTTTTGGCGGCTTGGCTAAAATCTTTGACTATCTCTTTGTTTTGGCGCGCGGCATTTTCCAGCCCGCGCCGAGGATAAGTTCCCGGTTCGTTAACACGTTTCAGGAAAGCCTCGCCTTGATGCTCAGCCAAATCTTTCAGAGCGGTTGAAGAGTCTAGACGAAACACAACGTTCAAGGTTGGGAGGTACCCGACTAAGTCGAAAACTTTTGCAATGCGGCCACGACTTCTAAGCCCTTGACGAGAAAACAGTCTTGCCACTGTTCTGAGTAGCAGCGATGAAACTGACGCCCGTCCCATCCGGTCGCGCATCCCGACGTATGAATAGACGTCGTCAGGCTCAAACTCTAAATCATCTTCCTCCAGATAAGGAAATCTACGTTCAAGACTTCGGACCGGGAATTTGTCAAACGGGGTCATAGACAAAGCTATTACCTTTGATGGCAGCATCGCGTCGGAAAGCGGCCAATCAACCCCATTTACCTTTAGTTTTGGAGCTTCGCTATGACGTGCGGTAATTTCATGATGTTGCCCGTTTACTGAATAAATCAAGCTTCCTAACGGGAAGCGCGTCATCGGCCTTCGTCCGTAGCGTTGCACAAGCTGAAACGATGTTGCTATGGACGAAAGTAGCCGGCTTTTTCCCTGACCGTTTTTCCCGAGAACGACAGATATTTGGCCATTGAACGCTTCGCTTTTGGAGGAAGGTGAATCGCTCGTTGGAAATGACACACCCACTGACCGGATTGGTTCCATTTGTCGATCTGGCTGCCAGCGAGGCTTTGATACCGTGCCGACAGTCTCGGCATGGATGAGTTTGAAACCACTCACTAGATTGCACTCCGCATTCAACAGCTAGGTAATTTCGAGTTAACCGGCTGAGAAAATCAACTACCATTTCAGTTGAACCTTAAGTAACTGGAAGCTCTTCGGCAACCCATTGGGACTGGGGCGACATTTAAGAAGGCTCCATAGTACTACTTACAATCATCAGAATTGCGCGAGTCACAAGGTGCGGGCACACCGCACACAGGAGAGGAACTTGCCTGGGTTAGAGCTTGACAAAAGGAATATATTCTTCCAAGAACAGCATTCATCTGCAGAGAGGCACCCCCCATGTCCCGCCTCACCCCACCCCGCCCCTGGTCCCCCCTCTCCGACGACGCCTGGCTCGCCCTCGCCCCCTACGTCCTCCCCCGCGCCCCCCAGGGCCGCCGCATCGCCGATCTCCGCCACCGCATGAACGCCATCTTCCATCTCGCCTCCACCCACGGCGATCCCTGGAAGAACCTCCCACCCCAATACGGCCGCCCCGAAACCGTCGCCCGCTTCTTCCGCCGCCTCACCCACAACGGCCTCTGGCACCGCCTCCTGGCCGTCCTCGCCCAATCCGCCCTCAACCACCCCCTCCGCGGCATCGAGCACCTCATCTGCCGCGCCACCCGCCGCGCCGCCCGCATCGGCGGCATGCCGCTCCTCCTCCTCATCCGTAAGCTCGGCCTCCGCTCCGCCCTCAACGGCCCCCCCTGGCTCCTCCCCGATCCCCTTTTGTCCGAAATGCTCGCCAGGGCCCCTCACCCGCCCCTCGTCGCCACCCGCGCCGGCCTCGCCACCCTCCGGCGACACCTGAAAACGCTCAAAGCCCTCACCCGAACCGCCCTCGGCCGCCGCCACATCCCCCGCAGCGTGCGCCTCGCATGGCCCTGAGCGATGCGGAGCATCTTCTCCGGCGCAATGCGCAGCATTGTCGCCAGCGCGGCGCAAAGCGCCGTCGCCCCAGCGCAATGCGCAGCATTGTCGCCAGCGCGGCGCAAGGCGCCGTCGCCCCAGCGCGATGCGAAGCATCGTCGCTCCCTCACGGCTGCCGCCAACCCCAGGGGGATGCGAAGCATCCTCCCGCGCCGCCCGCGCTTCCCCCCACCTTGCCCCCGCCCTCGCCCTGCGGCACATCCGGCCCACCAACGAACGCCCGCGGCCACGGCGCGCACCCGCGCACCCGCCGCCCGCGTCCAAGCCCGCGGCGCGGCCACCCCGCCCGCCCGAACCCGGAAGGTCCCAGGTCCAATGAGCGTGAAAGACGTGAAGAAGGTCGTCCTCGCCTATTCCGGCGGCCTCGACACCTCCGTCATCCTCAAATGGCTGCAAACCACCTACGCGGCGGAGGTCGTCACCTTCACCGCCGACCTCGGCCAGGGCGAGGAACTCGGCCCCGCCCGCGAGAAGGCCAAGCTCCTCGGCATCAAGGAAGAGAACATCTTCATGGAGGACCTGCGCGAGGAATTCACCCGCGACTTCGTCTTCCCCATGTTCCGCATGAACGCCCAGTACGAGGGCTGCTACCTCCTCGGCACCTCCATCGCCCGCCCCCTCATCTCCAAGCGCCAGATCGAGATCGCCGAGCAGGTGGGCGCGGATGCCGTCTCCCACGGCGCCACCGGCAAGGGCAACGACCAGGTCCGCTTCGAGATCGCCTACTACGCCCTCAAGCCCGACGTGAAGGTCATCGCCCCCTGGCGCGAATGGGACCTCACCTCCCGCACCCGCCTCCTCGAATTCGCCGAGGCCCACCAGATCCCCATCGCCAAGGACAAGCGCGGCGAGGCCCCCTTCAGCGTCGACGCCAACCTCCTGCACTCAAGCTCCGAGGGCAAAATCCTCGAGGAGCCCTGGGACGAGCCCCCCGAGATCGTCTGGCAGCGCACCACCTCCCCCATGGACGCCCCCGACCGCGTCACCGAAATCACGGTGGAGTTCGAGCGCGGCGACGCCGTCGCCATCAACGGCGAGCGCATGTCCCCCGCCACCCTCCTCACCCGCCTCAACGCCCTCGGCAAGGAGAACGGCATCGGCCGCCTCGACCTCGTCGAGAACCGCTTCGTCGGCATGAAGTCCCGCGGCGCCTACGAAACCCCCGGCGGCACCATCCTCCACACCGCCCACCGCGCGATCGAGAGCATCACGCTGGACCGCGAGGCCGCCCACCTCAAGGACAGCCTCATGCCCCGCTACGCGGAGCTGATCTACAACGGCTTCTGGTTCTCCCCCGAACGCCGCATGCTCCAGGCCATGGCCGATGCCTCCCAGGCCAGCGTCACGGGTGAGGTCCGCCTCAAGCTCTACAAGGGCAACACCATCGTCACCGGCCGCCGCAGCCCCAACAGCCTCTACAGCATGAAGCACGTCACCTTCGAGGACGACCAGGGCGCCTACGACCAGTTCGATGCCCAGGGCTTCATCAAGCTCAACGCGCTGCGCCTCCGCCTCGGCGCCATGGCCGGCCGCCGCGGCGGCGCCCTCTGACCGTGCCGCCCGCCCCGCGCATCCCCGCACCGCCCGCGGCGGAACAAGGCCTCGCCGCCGGCGGGCCTGCGCGGGGCCGGGCCGCGGCCATGGTCCGCCCGTGATCCCGCGCCCCCACCGCGCCGGCATCATCGCGGCGCTGGACACGCAGGACCCCGCGCGGGCGGAAGCCTGGGCGGCGGCCCTCGCCCCCCATCTGGGCTGCCTCAAGCTCGGCCTGGAATTCTTCGTCGCCAACGGGCCGGCCGCGGTCTCGCGCATCGCCCGGCACCGCCCCGTCTTCCTGGACCTCAAGTTCCACGACATCCCCAACACCGTCGCGGGCGCGGTGCGCTCCGCCTGCCGCCTCTCCCCGGCCATGCTGACCATCCACGCGGCGGGCGGCCCGGCCATGGTGGCGGCGGCCCGGAAAGCGGCGGAGGAATTCGGAACGGCACGCCCCGCCATCCTCGCGGTGACGGTGCTGACCAGCATGGACACGGCGGCGCTCTCCGCCACCGGCGTGTCCGGCGGCACGGCGCAGCAGGTGCTGCGCCTGGCACGGATGGCGCTGGAGAACGGAGCGGACGGCCTGGTCTGCTCCCCGCAGGAGGTCGCGCCGATCCGCGAGGCGCACGGGGCCGGGCCGCTCCTGGTGGTGCCGGGCATCCGCCCCGCCGGCAGCGCGGCCGGCGACCAGTCCCGCATCGCGACCCCGGAAGAAGCGGCGGCGGCCGGCGCGGACTGGCTGGTGATCGGGCGCCCCATCACGGGCGCGGACGATCCGGCGGCGGCGGCGGCGTCCATCGCCGCCGCGCTCGCGCGGTGACGCTGGTCAAGATCTGCGGCCTGAACGACCGCGCCGGGCTGGACGCCGCGGTGGCGGGCGGGGCCGACATGATCGGCCTGGTCTTCTTCCCGCCCTCCCCGCGCGCGGTCACGGCGGACGAGGCGGCGGCGCTCTCCGCCCATGCGCCCACCCCGGCGGAAGGCGGGCCGCTGCGGGTCGGGCTGTTCGTGGATGCGGCGGACGAGGCGATCGCGGCCGTGCTCGGGGCCCTGCCCCTCGACATCCTTCAGCTGCACGGGGAGGAGGACCCCGCGCGCTGCGCGGCGGTGCGGGCGCGCTTCGGGCGGCCCGTGATGAAGGCGCTCGGGATCGCCACGGCGGCCGATCTCGCCCTGCTGGAGGATTATGCCCCCGCCGTGGACCGCTTCCTGCTGGACGCCAAGCCCGCGCCGGGCGCCGCCCTGCCCGGCGGGAACGCGGCGTCCTTCGACTGGTCGCTGCTGGCGGGGCGGGCGGTGCCGCGGCCCTGGCTTCTGGCGGGCGGCCTGACGCCGGACAACGTGGCGGAGGCGGTGCGCGCCACGGCTGCGCCGGGGGTGGATGTTTCCTCGGGGGTCGAGAAAGCGCGCGGTGTGAAGGACCCGGCGCGGGTGCGCGCCTTCATCGACGCGGCGCGCCGGGCATGAGGGGCGGCGCGTGACGCCTGCCCACCTGGCGCTGGCGGTGCTGACCACGGTGCTCTGGGGCTTCAACTTCGTGATGATTCAGGTGGGCCTCCAGAGCGGGCTGCCGCCGCTGCTGATGGCGGCGCTGCGCTTCATGGTGGCGGCCATCCCGGTGCTGTGGCTGCCCCGGCCAAAGATCCCCTGGCGGCGGCTGGTGGCGATCGGCCTGTTTCTCTTCCTGGGGCAGTTCGCGCTGCTGTTCACGGGCATGGCGGCCGGGATGCCGCCCGGCCTGGCCTCGGTGGTGCAGCAGTCCCAGGCCTTCCTCACCGCGCTGATCGCGGCGGCGGTGCTGCGAGAGAGGCCCTCCGCGCGGGCGGTGGCCGGAATGGCGGTGGCCTTCTCGGGCCTGGCGCTGATCGGCACCACGGCGGGATCGGGGGGGATGACCGCGCTCGGGCTCGGGCTGTGCCTCCTGGGGGCGGCGAGCTGGGCGGGGGGGAACGTGCTGCTGCGAGGCGCCGGCTCCTCGCCGGGGGGGCCCGTCGCGCTGATGGCCTGGCTGGGGCTGGTGCCGATCCTGCCGCTGCTCGGGCTCTCGCTGGCGATCGAGGGGCCGGCGGCCGTGGGCGCGGCGCTGGCGGGGATCAACCTCTCCGGCGTCGCCGCGGTGCTGTACCTCGCCGTGCCCTCGACCCTGGTGGGCTACGGCATCTGGGGCTTCCTGATGGCGCGCTACCCGGCGACCACCGTGGCCCCCTTCGCGCTGCTGGTGCCGATCTCGGGGGCGGCTTCCGCGGCGTTGGTGACGGGAGAGAGCTTCGGGGCGGCGCGGCTGGCCGGCATGGCGCTGGTGGTGGCGGGGCTGGGGGTGGGCGCTTTAACCCTGCCCGCCCGCTGGCGCGGGCGTGACCGCGCCCCCACCTCGCGCTAAGAGCCTTCGCCCCATTCTTCGGGCCAACCCGCACCGGGAAAGAACCCGCCGTGAACAAGCCGCTTCCCACGCCTGACCGGCCCAACAGCCTGCGCAACGGGCCCGACCCCCGCGGCCGCTTCGGCGACTTCGGCGGCCGCTTCGTGGCCGAGACGCTGATGCCCAACGTGGTGGAGGTGCAGGAGGCCTATGACGCCGCGCGCAAGGATCCCGAGTTCGACAAGGAATGGCGGCGGCTGCTGAAGGACTATGTGGGCCGGCCCTCGCCGCTCTGGTTCGCGGAGCGGCTGACGAACCATCTCGGCGGCGCCAAGATCTACTTCAAGCGCGAGGAGCTGAACCACACCGGCGCGCACAAGATCAACGCGGTGATCGCGCAGATCATGCTCGCCAGGCGCATGGGCAAGACGCGCATCATCGCCGAGACCGGCGCGGGGCAGCACGGGGTCGCGACGGCCACCGCCTGCGCGCTGTTCGACCTGCCCTGCCTGGTGTTCATGGGCGCGACCGACGTGGAGCGGCAGAAGCCCAACGTGTTCCGCATGAAGCTGCTGGGCGCCGAGGTGAACGCGGTGACCTCCGGCGCCGCGACGCTGAAGGACGCGATGAACGAGGCGCTGCGCTACTGGGTCGCGAACGTTCACGACACCTACTACTGCATCGGCACGGTGGCCGGGCCCGCTCCCTACCCGCAGATGGTGCGCGACTTCCAGTGCGTGATCGGCGACGAGACGCGCGAGCAGTGCCTGGCGGCCGAGGGGCGGCTGCCGGACGTGGTGGTCTGCGCGGTGGGCGGCGGGTCCTCCGCGATGGGGATGTTCCACCCCTTCCTGGACGACGCCGAGGTGAGGCTGGTGGGCGTGGAGGCGGCGGGGCGGGGCCTGGAGAGCGGCGCGCATGCCGCCGCCATCAACGGCGGTTCGCCCGGCGTCCTGCACGGAAACAAGACCTACCTGCTGCAGGACCGGCACGGCCAGATCACGGAGGCGCACTCGATCTCCGCCGGGCTGGACTACCCTGGCATCGGGCCGGAGCATTCCTGGCTGCACGAGATCGGGCGGGCGGAATACGTGGCGGCGACGGACGACGAGGCGCTCTCGGCCTTCATGCTGTGCTCCAAGCTGGAGGGGATCATCCCCGCGCTGGAATGCGCGCACGGGATCGCCGAGATCATCAAGCGGGCGCCCACGATGCGGAAGGACGAGATCATCGTGCTCAACCTGTCCGGGCGCGGCGACAAGGATATCTTCACGGTGGCGCATCACCTGGGGGAGAAGCTGTGAGCGCGCCGGCCGCCGAGGCAGCCCCGGCGCGGATCAGGACGGGGCGGATCGCGGCGCGCTTCGCGCAGCTGCGGGCGGAGGGGCGCGGGGCCTTGATGCCCTTCCTCGAGGCCTATGACCCCGATCCCGCGACCAGCATGGCGATCCTGCGGGGGATGCCCGGCGCGGGGGCGGACCTGATCGAGATCGGCGTGCCCTTCACCGATCCGGCGGCCGACGGGCCGACGGTGCAGAAGGCGGGGCAGCGCGCGCTGAAGGCGGGGGGCTCGCTGGCGGGCGCGCTCGCCATGGTGCGCGACTTCCGGCGCGACGACGACGAAACGCCGCTGGTGCTGATGGGCTACCTCAACCCCATCCTGGCCTATGGCGCCGAGCGCTTCTGCTGCGATGCCAGGGAAAGCGGCGTGGACGGGCTGATCGTGGTGGACATGCCGCCCGAGGAGGCGGAGGAGCTCCGGCCCTTCGCGCACGGGCTGGACATGATCCGGCTGGTGGCGCCGACCTCCTTGCAGGGGCGGTTGCCGATCGTGCTCGATGGCGCCGGGGGGTTCATCTACTACGTGGCCATCACCGGCATCACCGGCACGCGCTCGGCCGAGGTGCAGGACCTTCAGGCGGCGATCCCGATCGTGCGGGCCGCGACCGACCTGCCCATCGCCATCGGCTTCGGGGTGCGCACGCCCGGGCAGGCGGCGGATGCGGTGCGGGTGGCCGATGGGGCGGTGGTCGCTTCCTCGCTGATCGAAATCCTGGCGGGGACGCTGGACGAGAAGGGGCGCGCGACCTCGGGCACCGTGCGGGCGGTGCTGGACGGTGTGCGGGCGCTGGCGGAAGGGGTGCGCGGCGCCCGCAGCTGAGGAGCGCACCCGGCGATTTGAGGACGCGCGGCCGGGCCGATAAACCTAAGGTATGGCTTCCACCGCGCCCGCGTGCTTCGTTGAGGCATGAAGTGCGCTTTTCGCCACGGCCCGGCTTGCCCGGATGTTTCGTTTTCAGATCAACGGCTTGCCGCCCGGGTCCGCCGCGGGCGGGTTACCCCCCGCGTTGCTCATGCCTGACGCCATGAGAGCGGCTGCTCCCCTGCCGGACGATGGGCCGGACACCCTCCTGGGGGCCTGGGGCGGGGAGGTGCTGCCTGGTGCCTGGCTGCCGGGCGACGCGCGCTGGCCCGCGGCCGCCATCCGCTTCGCGCTGCTGCACCGGGCCCATGGCGTCGCGCTGATCGACCTGGCGCCGGAGAGCGTGCCGGAGGCGGTGCCGCGCTTCCTGCAGGCCCATCGCGCGCGGTACCCGGGGCAGCGGGTGCCGCCGGTGGTGTACCGGTCCTTTTCCAAGGCGGATCTCTGGCGGCTGACGGTTCTGCTGGACAACGCCTTCGCGGCCGAGCCCGCGCCGGATCCGGCCGACGAGGGCTGGACCGGGCGGGCGAGGGCCCTGCTGGTGCGGGCACCGGTGGCGGGGCGGGTGACGCTGGCGGAGCCGGTGCGGGCGCCCGAGGTGGAGGCGAAGCCCGTGCCGCCGCCCGCCCGCGCGATGGCGCAGGAGATCCGGCTTCCCTCCGCGCCCGTGGCGCCGGCCGTTTCCGCGGCCTTGCCCACGGCCGATGCGGAGGCGGCACCGATCAACCTGCCCGAGCGGCCGCCGGGCGCAATGCGGGTGGTGGCGCCGGCGGCCATGGCGCGGCCGGGCATGGCGCGGCAGGCCTTGCCGCTGGCCGTGCTGCTGCTGGCCGTGGCGGGAGCCGGGGCCTGGACGGGCTATCTGCCGCTCCCGGAAGGCTGGCTTTCCCGCGGGGGAACGGAGTCCGGGGGCATGGAGGGCCTTGCCTCGCCGGGGCCGTCGCGCGGCCTGGACAAGGTTGCGGCCGGGGAACCCGTGGCCGGGCCGTCCGCACGCTCCGCGCCGGTGCTGGCCGAGGATACCGTGCTGGCCCGTGCCTCGGAGGTCGTGCCGATCCCCGTGGCGGATGCCGCGCCGGTTCCGGCGGTGGAGGCCGAGCCCGTTCCGCGGGCGGCCAAGGCCCCGGCCGGGGTGGCGGAGGATGCGCCGGCCGCGGCGGCGCTTCCAGCCGTCGCCGATGCCGTTGCGGCGACCCTGCGGGAGGAGGCCCGGCCGGCCGAGGCCCCGGATGCGGTTCCCGTGCCGGCCGCGCCGCCCTCGGGCCTGCGCCTGGCCGCGGCCGAGGCCCCGCCGGCGCTTCCGGCCGGGCCGGCTTCGCCCGGTGGCGTGCCCGCAGCAGATGGCCCGGCGCCGGGGCCGTTGCCCGCCGTGAACGGCGTGCCGGCGCCTTCCATCCGGGCCGCGGCGTTGTCGCTGCCGGTGCTGGCGGAGGCGATGCCGGTGCCCTTCCCGGTTCAGGCCGATCCGGTTCCGCCGCCGGCGGGCGCGCTGCCCGCACCGCCCACCGGGGCGGTGCCGCGCGGGCCGAGGCCGCCCGTGTCCGTGGAGGGCATGGCGGACCGCACCGGTGGCTGGGCGCTGCCGGTCGCGCAGGGAGTGGCCTTGCCGCCCGAGCCGGTGGCGGTGCCGCCGCCGGCGGCGCCGGTCCTGGCTTCGGCGGTGGCCGCGCCGCGCCCGCAGGCGCCCGCCCTGGCCCCGGCGCTGCTCACGGCGCTGGTGCGGCGTGGGGATGCCATGCTGGCGATCGGCGACGTGTCGGCGGCGCGGCTGCTCTACGAGCGGGCGGCGGCGGCCGGCAGCGCGGCGGCGGCGACGGCCATGGGGCGGAGTTTCGATCCGCAGGTGCTGGCGACGCTGGGCGCGCGCGGCCTGCGCGGCGATCCCGAGGCGGCGGCGGCCTGGTACCGGCGCGGCGCCGCCATGGGCGATGCGGACGCCCGTTCCCTGGCGGGGCGCCTGGCTGCCGCGTCCCATGAAGGAGGGCGCACGCCGTGAGCTCCGACCCGATGCCGCCCCGGAGGGGAGGCGTCGCCTCCCGCCGCGGGCTTCTGCTGGCGGGCGCGCTGGCGCTGCCGGCCCTGCGGAGCGCGCAGGCCCAGAGGGAAGCACCGGGCTTCCGGGAGGCCTCCCCGCGCGACACGCTGGCGACCCTTGGCGCGCGGGCGAACGCGGGCACGATCGGGGTGATCTCGGGCGGGGTGGACGGCACCTATGTGCGCATCGCGGCCGACCTGGCGGCGGTGCTGGACGACGGGGACCGGCTGCGGGTGCTGCCGATCATCGGGCGCGGCTCGGTGCAGAACATCTCCGACATCATGTTCGTCCGGGGCGTGGATGTCGGGATCGTGCAGTCCGACGCGCTGGCCTTTGTCCGCAGCCGGCGGCTGTTCCCGGGCATGGGGCAGACCATCCAGTACATCGCCAAGCTCTATGACGAGGAGGTGCACGTTCTGGCGCGGCCCGAGATCACGCGGGTGCAGGACCTGGCGGGGCAGCGGGTGAACGTGGACGTGGCGGGCAGCGGCACGGCGATGACGGCCTCCCTGATCTTCGAGGCGATGGAGATCGACGCGACGCTGGCGAACGACCCGCAGGACGTGGCGCTGGGCAAGCTGCGGCGGGGCGAGATCGCGGCGCTGGTCTATGTCACGGGCAAGCCGGCGCGGCTGTTCACGGGGCTCGGGGCGGATTCCGGGCTGCACTTCCTGGCGCTGCCGATGACGCCGTCGCTGATCGAAACCTACCTGCCGGCACGGCTCGGGCACGAGCAGTATCCGGGCCTGGTGCCGGCGGAGGCGCCCGTGGACACGCTGGCGGTGGGCGCGGTGATGGCGGTGTACGGCTGGTCGGCGGGAACGGAGCGGCACCGCAAGGTCGCCGCCTTCGTGCAGGCCTTCACCGGCAAGTTCGAGCGCTTCCTGGTGGCGCCGCGCCACCCCAAGTGGCGCGAGGTGAACCTGGAGGCGCAGGTGCCGGGCTGGGTGCGCTTCAACCCGGCGCAGGAGGCTCCGCCGCCGCGGCGGCGATACTGACGGGGCACCGCGCCGGGGTTGGCGGGGTGCGGGGGCGTGGCGCATCATCGGGCGCCACGGCCGGGTGAACGGCCGGGCTCTCGGGAAGGAAGCTGTCTGATGTCCGGATTCGGGTCCACCCCATTCACCCTGTTCACCCTGTTCCGGCGCCTCGCGCTGGGGGCGGGGCTCGCGCTCGGGCTTGCCGCGGCGGCCGAGGCGCAAAGCCCGGCACGGCCGGCGGTGCAGGCGCTGGAGGAGCGGCCGGCCTCGGCGATCTTCATCGGCAACAGCTTCTTCTACTACAACAATTCCCTGCACGGGCACGTGACGAACCTGCTGCGCGGGGCCGGGGAAACGCGGCCCTTCCGCAGCACCTCCGTCACCATCAGCGGCTCGGGCTTCGACTGGCACGACGTGGAGTCGTACTTCCGGCCGAACGCCGTGGGCTCCTATTCCTTCGATGCCAACAACAACATCGTCTTCAACAACAACGCCCGGCTGTTCGACATCGCGGTGATGATGGATTGCAGCCAGTGCCCGATCCATCCGCGGCTGTCCGCCGTGTTCACCGACTTTGCCAGGCGCCACAGCGACACGGTGCGGCGGCACGGCGGGAAGCCCGTGCTGTTCATGTCCTGGGCCTATGCCGACAAGCCCGAGATGACGGAACAGCTCGCCGAGGCCTACACGCGCGCGGGCAACGACAACGACGCGCTGGTGATCCCGGCGGGGCTGGCCTTCGCCCGCAGCATCCGCGAGCGCCCCTCGCTGAACCTGTATGTCGCGGACAAGCGGCATCCGAGCCTGGCGGGCACCTATCTGGCGGCGGCGACCACCTATGGGGCGATCTTCGGCGGTTCAACCGAGGGCAATCCCTATACGGCCGGGCTGGACGCCGACACCGCGCGCTTCCTCCAGACGGTGGCCTGGCAGACGGTGCGCGACTACCTGGGCACGCGGCGCGCGGGGAACTGAGCACGGGTGCGCGGGAGCATCGGGGCCGCCGCCCTCGTCCTGCTGGCGGCATCGCTGCCTGGCGGGGCGGAGGCGCGGGCGGCCCGCTGCGAAACAACGGATGACGGCGCCTATGCCTGCGACTTCCGCGCGACGGACCGGGCCGGCAGCTTCCGCGTCACCGCGCCGGGGAAGCCTGCCTTTATCCTGAACGTGGACGAGCCCGGGCGGGGCTCCGCCTTCGCCAATTTCGGTTCGCGCAACGTCAGCCTGCCCGGCACCTATGTGCGGATCGCGGCGGATCCGGCCTGCTGGGAAAGCGACGAAACGCACGCGCGGATCTGCGTGCGGTAGGGCGCGCTCAGCCTGCCAGCGGCAGGGCGATGGTGCAGAACAGGGCGCTGCCCTCCCGGCGCCGCTGCACCTCCCCGCCCAGGGCGAAGCGGAGCGCCTCCTCGATGACGGTCCAGCCGGAGGAAGGGGCGGGGCTGCCGCCGCGCTCGGTCCAGGCGATGTGGAGGCGGCGGTCGATGCTGTCCTCGACCGCCCAGGTGACGGACACGGCGCCCCTCGCGACGGCGGCGAGTTCGTGCAGCGCCAGGGCCAGGGGTTCCGCGATGCCCGGGCGGAGGGCGACGGGGGGCCCCTCCAGCCGGGCACCGACGGAGCGGGCGGCGAGTTCGCCGCGGAGCAGGGTTTCGAGGTCGGTGCCGGTCCGGCCGGCGGCGGCCTGGGCGCGGCCCAGGGCCGCCAGGCGGTCGCCGAAGACGCGGCCGTCATCGGGGGAGACGAGGGTGCGGGTGGCGATGGCGCGCACCGTTTTCAGCATGGCGCGGGTGCGGTCCCGCAGCATCGCGGCCTGGGGGTGCGGATCGGGGGCCTGGGTGGCGTCGCGCTGGATGGAGAGCCAGTGCGTCACCTCGCCGTTTCGGCCGAGGATGGGGCCGACGATCCACTCGTTGCGGTAGGGGCTGCCGTCCTTGCGGTAGTTGACCGTGGCGCCGGTGAACTGGCCGGTGGTGGTCAGCCCATCACGCAGGCGGTCCAGTTCCGCGCGGTCGGTTTCGGGGCCCTGAAGGAGGCGGGGGGAGCGGCCGATCAGCTCGGCGGCGGTGTAGCCGGTGATCGCCTCGAAATGCGCGTTGGCGTAGCGGATGCGGGGGCCGGGAGGGTCGAGCGGGGCATCCGTGATGACGGTGGCCAGGCCCGCGACATCGAGCGCCGCGCCCAGGATGGCGGCGCTGAGGGCGCCGACGCTGCCGGACAGGTCGGGGGCGCCGGCTGGCCCGGGCGGGTCAGCGTTCAACGGGCGTGCTCCTCGATGCGTCCAGCGCCTCGGCCAGGCGGCGAAGCTGGCGGCGGGTGGCGTGGAGCTGGTCGAGCAGGCGGAGCACCACGGGCATGGCGGCCTCGTTCACCTCCAGCTCCTCGCGCAGCTCCAGGATCAGGCGGCAGCGGGCGATGTCGATCTCCTGGAACACCAGCCGCCCGGCCTGATGCTCGGGGCGGACCCAACCCTCCGCGATCCAGGCCTGGAGCTCCGCCTCGTGCAGGCCCCGGAGCTGGCTGAGAACGGCATCGAATCCGGTCACGCCTTCCTCCGCATGGCGGCGCGGGGATCCCCGGCTTCGGCGGGGGACCAGCCGTGCAGGAATTCCTCCAGCTTGTTGTCCACCGGGCCGAGGACGAGGCAGAGCGTGACGAGAAGATCGCCGGCCGGGGTGCCACCCGATTCGGCCACGCCCCGGCCGCGCAGGCGCATCTGGGTGCCGGCCTCCGAGCGTGGCAGGACCGTCAGCATCACCTCGCCGCGCGGGGTGGGAACGGGGATGCGGGCGCCCAGCACGGCCTCGCGCAGCGTGACCGGAAGCTCCATGCGGAGGTCGCGTCCGGCGCGCTCGAAGAAGGGGTGGGGGCGGACGGACACCTCGATCAGGGCGTCGCCGTCCGGGGCACCCTGGCTGCCCGGGGAGCCGCGTCCGCGCAGGCGGAGAACCTGTCCGTCCTCCAGGCCCGGCGGGATGCGGACATCGAGGTCGCGTCCATCGGGCAGGGTCAGGCGGCGGGTGGCGCCGTTCACGGCGTCCAGGAAGTCCACGGCCAAGCGGTATCGCGCGTCGCGGCCGGGGCGGGGGCCGCTCTCGCGGCTCCGGAACATGCCGAGGATGTCCTCGAGATCGTCGGGATCGAAGCTGGCGGCGCCCGCGGTGCCGCCGCCCATGCCCGCGAAGGGGTCGCGCGGGCGGTAGCGGGCGCCCGCCGCGCCCTCGGCCTGGTCGCGGTAGAAGCCGCGGGGCGGAACATCCTGGCCGGCGGCGTCGATCTCGCCGCGGTCGAAGCGGGCGCGGCGCTCGGGATCGGAGAGGAGGTCGTGGGCGGCGTTGGCGGCCTTGAACCGCTCCTCCGCGGCCTTGTCGCCGGGGTTGAGGTCGGGGTGGTCCGCCTTGGCGATCTTGCGGAAGGCGCGGCGGATCGCCTCGGCATCGGCCGTGCGGCTCACGCCCAGGATTTGGTAGGGATCGTTGGACGCCATATCCGGGAGATAACGCCCGGAAGCCCCATTCGGTCCAGGCCCCGGCCCGTGGGTTTGATGCAAGGGTTTCGATGGTGCTCCGCCGCCCCTTGCGCGGGGGGGCCGGACGCGCCTACCTCCCGCCCGGCCGGGCGCCCCCTTGCCCCGCGGCACCGGGGGGCGGGGCATGGCCCGGACCGTGTTATGGGGCAGGGATGAACTGGATCTCCGACTGGGCGCTGCCCAAGATACAGACGCTGTTCGGCGCCAAGCGCGACGTGCCGGAGAACCTCTGGATCAAGTGCCCGCATTGCGGGGAGATGATCTTCCACCAGGACTTGGAGCGGAGCCTGCACGTGTGCCCGAAATGCGGGCACCACATGCGCATCGCAGCCGCGCGCCGGCTGGACTACACGCTGGATCCCGGCTGGGCGCGGATCGAGCTGCCGCGGGCGCCGGCGGACCCGCTGCGCTTCCGCGACCAGCGGCGCTACGGCGACCGGCTGCGGGAAGCCCAGCAGAAGGCCGGGATGGACGACGCGATCGCGGTGGCGCACGGGGCGATCGACGGGCGGCCGGCGGTGGCGGCGGCCTTCGAGTTCTCCTTCATGGGCGGCTCCATGGGGGCCGGCGTGGGCGAGGGCATCGTCACGGCGGCCCGGCTGGCGGTGCTGCAGGACGCGCCGCTGATCGTCTTCACGGCCTCGGGCGGGGCGCGGATGCAGGAGGGGGCGGTTTCCCTCATGCAGATGCCGCGCACGGTGATCGCGACGCGCATGGTGAAGGAGGCGGGGCTGCCCTTCATCGTGGTGCTCTGCGACCCGACCACGGGGGGCGTGACCGCGAGCTTCGCCATGCTGGGCGACATCCAGATCGCCGAGCCCGGGGCGCTGATCGGCTTCGCGGGCGCGCGGGTGATCGAGCAGACGGTGCGCGAGAAGCTGCCCGAGGGCTTCCAGCGGGCCGAATACCTGCTGGAGCACGGCATTCTCGACATGGTGGTGCCGCGGGGCGAGATGCGGGCCACGCTGGCCCGGCTGATCGGCTTCCTGCGGCCGCCGGAGCCGTTGCCGGAGCCCGTGCAGGTGGCGCCGCCGGTGCCCGGGCCCCTGCCCGCGCCCGCGCCCACGCCTGCGGCGGAATAGGCGTTTCCCGCCCTGCCCGGCGGCGGGGCGGCCCTTCCGGGGGCTGCGCCGGGCCGGTTCTCTCCTGAGCGGAGCACCCGGCCATGGCCGATAACCCAGTTCTTCCCGCGACGCCCTGGGGCGCGCCCGCCGGCCTGCGGGCCTTGCCGGGCGCGGGGCGGTCGGAGCGGATCATCGACCGGCTGCACGGGCTGCACCCGAAGCTGATCGACCTCAGCCTGGGGCGGCTGGAGCGTTGCCTGGCGGCGCTGGGGCACCCGGAGCGCCGGCTGCCGCCGGTGGTGCACGTGGCCGGAACCAACGGCAAGGGCAGCACCTGCTCCTTTCTGCGCGCGATCGCGGAGGCCGCGGGACAGCGGGTGCACGCCTATACCTCGCCGCACCTGGTGCGCTTCCACGAGCGGATCCGCCTGGCCGGGGCGCTGGTGGAGGAGGAGGTGCTGGCCGCCGCGCTGGAGGAGGTGGAGACGGCCAATGGCGGCGAGCCCATCACCGTGTTCGAGATCACCACGGCCGCCGCGCTGCTGCTGTTCAGCCGGGTGCCGGCCGACCTGCTGGTGCTGGAGGTCGGGCTGGGCGGGCGCTTCGACGCGACCAACGTGGTGGACCGGCCGGTGGCCTGCGCCATTGCCTCGATCTCGATGGATCACACGGACTTCCTGGGCGACACGTTGGCGGCGATCGCGGGGGAGAAGGCGGGGATCATCAAGCCCGGCGTGCCCGTGGCCACCGGCCGGCAGGAGCCCGCCGCCCTGGCGGTGCTGGAGGCGGAGGCCCTGTCGCGCGGCGCGCCGCTGCTGACGCGCGGGCGGGACTGGGACGTGTCCTGGGCGGAGGGCGGGCTGTTCTTCCGCGATGGCGCGGGCGGGCTGCGCCTGCCCGCGCCGGGGCTGCCGGGGCCGCATCAGGCGGATAACGCGGGCATCGCGGTGGCGGCGCTCAGGGCCTGGAACCCGGCTTGGCTGGGCGACGGCGCGGTCGCGGCCGGGGTGGCTTCCGCCACTTGGCCCGCGCGGCTGCAGCGCCTGGAAGGGCGGCTGGCGGCCACCCTGCCGGAGGGCTGGGAGCTGTGGCTCGACGGGGGGCACAATGCCGGCGCCGGGGTGGCGCTGGCGGAGCAGGCGCGGGCTTGGGGCGACCGGCCGCTGCACCTCGTGGTCGGCATGAAGAAGTCGAAGGCGGTGGCGGATTTCCTGGCGCCGCTGCTGCCGCACGCGGCCTCCGCCTGGGCGGTGGCGGAGCCGGGGCAGCACCTGGCGGTGGCGCCGGAGGAGATCGTCGCGGCCTCGGGCGGGGTGGCCCGGGTGGGGCCGCTGGTGGCGGATGCGCTGGCGGCGCTGCGGGACGCGCCGGGTGCCGGCGGGCCGGCCCGGGTTCTGGTCTGCGGCAGCCTCTACCTGGCCGGCGAGGTGCTGAAGGCGGACGGGACGCTGCCGGACTAGAGCCGGCGGCGCCGCGTCAGTCCGGCCGGCGTTCGCCGGCGGCCGGGGGCGCGGGCGGCGGGGGCGTGGTTTCCCGGGCCGGGGGCGCCGCGGGCGGTGCCGGCGGCGGGGGCGTGGTTTCGCGCGCCGGGGCCTCGGCGGGCGGTGCGGGCGGCGCCTCGCGCAGCGGGGCCTCGGGCGGGGACGGGGCGGCCGGGGGCGTCGGGGGAGGCGGCGTGGTTTCGCGCGGCGGGGCTTCGGCGGGCGGTGCTGGCGGCGCCCGGGGCACCTCGCGCGGCGGAGCTGCCTCGGGTGGTGCGGGCGCGCGCGGCACCGGCTCGGGCCGGGGGGCGGAGACGGGCATCACCACGATGGAGACGCTGCGGGCGATCGTGTTGCCGGTGGTGCGGCTGAAGCCGGCGACGCGAGCCTCGGAGCGGAGGCGGGCTTCGGGGATGCCGGCGGCACGGAGGGCTTCGCGCACCGCGCGGGCGCGGCTGGCGGCGAGCTGGACGCTGGTCTGCTGGCCGCCCTCGCGACGGGCATGGCCGAGGATGCAGGCGTTGCGGCCGGGCTGTGCCTTGAGGAGGGCGGTGGCGGCCTCGAGGTTGGCGCGGGCGGCGTCGGTCAGGCCGTCGCGCCCGGCGGCGAAGGGAATCTCGAAGACGTCGTCCTCCAGCTCCTCGGCGCCGACGCAGGCGAAGGGGGGCTGGGGGCGGCTGGGCTGGGCGTTGGCGGGGCCCGGGAGGATGGGGCGGGCGAAGGTGAGAAGCAGCGCGACGGCGAGGAGGGGGCTCATGCTGCGGCAAGCGCTCCGGCGTCTGCGAGGCGGGTGAGGAGGGCGTCCGCGTCGATGGCGGGGTGGGCGGCGCGGAGGCTTTGCGCGTCCACCTCGCGCCGGGCCAGGAGCCAGCCCGCGGCCTCGGCCTCGGGCGGGGTGAGGGGAAGGGTGGCGGCCGGGGTTTTCAGCACCCAGTCCGTGCCGCGGCGGACGGGCTTCACGCCGGGGGCGAGGACGCGGAAGCCCGGGGCGCCGCTTTCCGCCGCGGCGGCCTCGGCCGGGGCTTCCATGCCGCGGGCGGCGAGGAGGTTGACGCCGCCGCGATGGTAGCGGGCTTCGGAGACGTGGCGCGCGAGGACCTGGAGCACCTGCGGGTCGCGCGCGAGCTCGGCCATGCGCTGGCCGAGCTGGGCGGCGCGGCTGGTGAGGGCGAACTGCGCGGCGGGCGTGCCGTCCTGCCGGGGCAGGGGCTGGCGGAAGACGGGGTCCTGCAGGGCGCGTTCGGCCAGGAGGTTGGCAAAGTCCACGCCGATGGGGGCGTGGACGCCGTAGGCGATGTGGACGGAGGCCGGGCCTTCCGCCAGGGCGTCGTGGTACCAGCCGCGGGGCAGGTAGAGCAGGTCCCCGGCCTTGAGCAGGATCTTCTCGCGCAGCACGCCCTTGGCGCGGTCATGGTGCGCCTGGCCGAGGTTGCGGAAGGCGGGGTGGGGGATGGGGTAGTCGGCGCGGCCGGACCAGATGTTCCAGGTCTTCTCGCCCTCGACCTGGACGGCCCAGACGTCGTGGGTGTCGAAATGGGCGGGGAAGGCCTTGTGGGCCTGGAAGGAGACGTAGACGTTGGCCTGGGCGCGGCCGAAGCCGGCGTCTTCCAGGGCCTCGCTCACGGAGGCGAGGCCGGGGGTGAGGCTGTCCACGTCGTTGAGCACGAAGGAGGCGCCCTTGGACGCCCATTCGCGGAGCTTGCGGGCGTCGGGCTGCATCACCGGGACGTTGTCGCGGCTGGTGGCGCGGAGGCAGTAGGCCTCGGGCGGGACGGGCTGGGCGTCCATCTGCAGCTTGAGGGACTGGCTGGTCCAGATGTGGGTCTGGTTCAGCAGCCGGTCGATGGTGGGCCAGGAAAGGACGCTGGCGAACTTGGCCGCGCCGCCCCGGATATGGGCGGGCTGCTTGTCGTGGAATTCCGCCAGGAAGCGGGCGGGCTCCATGGGGGAGAGGAGGTCGGCGAGGGTCAGGGCCATGGCGGGGGCAGGGTAGGCGGATTGGGGCGGGGCGGCCAGGGGATGCGAGCGGCGTTCCGCGGTGGGTGCCGCTTCCCCCGGGTGGCGGAAGGGGCTGGTCTCAGTCGAGCTGCCCGCCGCAGTTCAGCAACTCGTCCAGCCTGACGCCACCCGGGTCCTGCACGGCCTGGTTGCGGAGGTTGAAGCAGCGCCGGTTGCGGGCGTTGCGGGGGTCGAAGGCCGTGGAGGTGGCCTGCCAGGAAGCGCCGAGCTGCGGCTCGAAGAGCGAGGCGGGGTCGAGGTTCATGAACTCGTAAAACTCGCTGAGCACCGCCGTGCCGATGTAGATCTCGGTCAGGCTCGGGACCACGGCCGTGACCTGCTGGAGGTCGAGGAAGGTCCAGTCCTCCCGCTTCTTGCCGGCGATGCCGAGCAGGAAGGCGCGCGTGACCGGGTCGATGCGGCGGTCGTTCAGGAAGGCGCGGATCGAGGGTGGGATGATGCGCTGGGCGGGAATGTCGCCCCGGGCGCCGCGCGGCTCATTGAGGTCGATCACGCGAGAGGCGGCAGGCGCAGCGCGGCGGGCTTGAGGTGGCCGATCGGCCGCCTCAGCCTGCGGCGTAGGCTGAGCGCACGCCAATGCCGGCAGGAGCGCCAACGTCAAACCCAGGGCGATCCTAGCGAACGGTGACAGTGGCCGGTGCTCCCGAGGAGAAGATCGACGCGCCGCCAGCTCCTGGCCCGCTCTGCTGCACGCGGATGCCGCCGGTCTGCCCAGACTGGTCAATGCGCACGCCCGCGCCACCCGTTTGGAGGCTTTCGGCGGAAAGGTTGCTGCCGTTCTGGGTAACGATGGAGGAGTTGCCCGTGCCCTGCTGGAGAATGCGGGCGGTGTTGTTGGTGCCGGACTGGTTGGTTTCACCCCAGTTGCCATTGCCGGACTGGGTGACGTCGGAGACCTGACCGCCGCCGCTGCGGCTGATCACCCGCTGGGTGGCTTGATCGGTCATGGTCTGGGTATCCGCGGCAATGGCTGGCCCTGCCACGACGGCTGCCAGCGCGAGGAGAAACTTTTTCACGACGGCTTCCTTATGGGAGCGGCGAGGGAAGGTTGCAGCCTTCCCTCGCCGCTTGCCAGTGATTACCGGCTCTGGGTCTGCTGCGAGATATTGCTGTTGCCGGTCTGGGTCACGTTCGCGATGTGACCGAGGCCGGACTGGGTGGTAACGGCGGAGTTGCCGTCGCCGCTCTGCTGAACGTAGGCGCGCAGCAGGTTGCCGGCGGTCTGGCGGCTCTCCGCCTTATTGCCGGTGCCGTAGAACTGGGTCTGCTCGATGGTGCTATTGGTCGCGGTGCCCTGATAGGCAATCGCAATGCCGCTGATGCCGCGCTGATCCTGCCGAACGATGCTGCCCGTGCTGCTGATCTGCTCGGACTGAGCGTCGTTGCGTGAGCCAGACTGGCTCTGGACGAGGCGCTGGTCGCTACCGGTCTGCTTTCCGGACGCCATGTTGCTGGTGCCGTTCTGAGTCTGGCTGCTCTCGTTGCGGTCGCCGGTCTGGTTCAGCGTCGCCGTGTTGGTGGTGCCGAACTGCTGCGACGTCGCGTTGTTGTTGTTGCCGACCTGCGTGATCGTCACGGTATGGCCTGTGTCGCCCTGCGTTGAGTCGGCGGTGTTGTTGTTGCCGGTCTGGGTCTGCGTCAGCGTGTGGCGTGTGCCGAACTGGGTGCCGGTGGCGGTATTGCTGTTACCGTCTTGGGTCTGGGTGGCGTCGTTGTAGACGCTGGAGCCCTGCACCACGCCCGTAGCGGTCTGCGTCAGAGTGGCACGGTTGAAGGAACCGGTCTGCGACTGGGTACCGCGGTTACGACCGCCGTTCTGCGAGATCGTCGCGGTGTTGTTGGATCCAGCGTTCTGATCTTGGTAAGCTTGGTTGCTCGTGCCGTTCTGCTCAACCGTGCCGGTGCTGTAGCTGCTGTTGACCATCTGGCGCTGGCGGCTCTGGTTGCCGTTGCCACCCTGCTGACGCGCCGAAACGGAGCCGAAGGAACCGTTCTGCGTCTGGCGGTTCTCGTTGGAGTTGGTAAACTGGCGCGCGGTAGCGGTGTTGTTGCCGCCGGCCGACTGCACGTTCTGCTGCTGATAGTTCTCGTTCTGGTTGCCGACCTGCTCGATGGTGGCGACGTTGTCGGCTGCCATGGCGCCGAACGACAGGCCAACGACGGCAACGGTGGCGAGGAGAAGCTTCTTCATGGTGTGAGTGTCTTTCACGATGGACATGATGTTTCTGGACCCCCTGTCACGCACCGCCACGGGTGGTCTGTCCGCCGGGGGAGCTTCCGGCAGTCACCTGTGATGGAATCTGTCCGTCGCGGGTCGTCAGGTATTCCCTGATCACCGCACGACCTTGGGTTTCGTCGGCGAAGCCCCAGAAGTTCTTGTCGGCGCCTTCGGCAATCATGGCGTGCACCGCCTTCTCGATCGCCTGGCGCACGGCAAGCTGGCGTGGCTCGTTGGTCGTGATGCCGCCCTCGATCTGCAGCAGCTTGTTGAAGCCGACGTAGCGGTTGGCGCCGCCCTGCACGCCCATGCTGTAGATGGTCTTGTCGGTGGTGACGCTGACCAGCACCTCGCCGGTCAGGACGCTGACCGCACGCAGGAACACCGAGACGGTGTCGCGGCGGTATTCGGTGTTGCCGCCGATACCGAGGAAGTTCGCGCCAAGCCCGCCCGTCAGGACGTTGCTGTCATAGGCGATGATGCCGCCCGTCACGATAATGCCGGCATTGCGCAGCGGGCCGATGGGCGGCAGCGGGCGGCCGTCCGGCCCGACGTTCTCCGAGCGGTTGGCGCGGATGATCTGCCGTTCCTGGAAAAGGTCGGCCACGCGGTTGCGCTCGACGACGCGGAACCACGGCGTGGTGTTGCGCCCGGCCTCCATCAGCGAGTTGATCAGGATCGAGGCGCCGCCCTGCGTCACCGCGAAGCTGTATTCGGCGAAGTTGTTGTTCGGCCTGTGCTGGCCGGTCTGGTCGAGAAAGGTGAAGACCGCGACGTCCAGCCTGTTCCGGGGCGCCGGCAGGTCGCGGAGGCTGTCACCCGCGGCGGTGCGGGCACCGAGCGTCGGGCTTTCCGCGAGCATGGTGGCCGGCGTGGAGCCGCAGGCGGCGAGCGCGAGCAGGCAGCCCGCTGCCACCGTGGATCGGAGCTTTCGCATGGGTCAGAAGTTCGGTACCGGGAGGGTGATCTGCGTCCGGCCGCCGCTCGCGCCCTCGTTGATGTCGACCACGATCTGGCCGCCGACGCGGAGGAAATCGACCGTGGTTCCGCCCACCGAGAAACGGCCGCTGTCGCGCGCGTTCTCGCCAAGGATTTGCTGGCCGATCGTTGAAGCGATCTGGCTCAGCAGGCTCGACGTGATCTGGCGCTGGAACTGCGCGGCTGGATCATTCGTGAGATTGGTCGCATCCTGTTGCCGGCGCTGCCGCTTGGCGTCGGGGCTTTCCAGATAGCGAAAGTTGTTTGCCTGAGCCTGGCCCAGGATGAACGGACCATTGAGCGGGCTTCCGCCGAAGGCGGGGTTCACCGGCTGATAAACCAGATCTCGCGCCGACGCACAGAAGGGGAAGATCGCCGCCGCAGCGAATGCGGCACGAGATAAAGCCCGGAACGAATGCAATCACGCCTCCCGCAATAGGCTGATGTTTTCTAAATTTTGAACTTTGGTGACGAAGAATTACCCGGAAGAACGCATTGGCGCACAGCGAAAAGTTTTCGTCCCTTTCGTGACAATTCGTTGTTTTATCGGATCAAAAAACCGGAATCGGCGCTTTCTTGGCTTTCTTTGCTACCGCTGATTGGTGAAAGGAGACCGCTTTAAGTTGCTATTCTCAACTTTTTTTGGCAGCGTCGAGGCCTTTCGCGGAATGGTTGCATCTTCACGTTTTTGTGTTATGTCTGAAAATCGCTCCACCGCTTCGGATTCTGCGACGGAACCTCGACCTGCGATCCAGTGGTGGTCCTGGACCCATCCGGGCCTGGCACAGCGCAGCCCTAGTTCGCCTTGTCCTCGCGCTGCGCTTGCGCCGACCGGTGCGCGGGGCGACTCTTCCCTCGCCCCGGAGGAGAAGATCGCATGCCCGACGACCTGACATCCGCCCCCCACCCGTCCGGCGGCGAGGGGATGCGCGCGGCGCTGCTGGCCGATGGGGCGGCGGCGCTGATGCGGATGGCGCCTGCCCTGCCGCCGGCGGCGCAGGACCTGCTGCGGGGTCTGGGCGCCGGCCTGCCGCTGGAGGAGCTTGCCGCGGTGGCGCCGGAGGCTCTGGCGGCGGAGGCGGCCTCCTTGTTCTCGGTGGCGGCGGTGCGGAAGGCGGGCACGGTGGCGCTGCGGCTGACGCCGCCGCAGGGGAGCGGGGGCAGCGCCGGGGTGGGGGCCGTGGCGGAGGTCGCGACCGACGACATGCCCTTCCTGGTGGAAAGCGCGCTGGCCGCGCTCTCGCTCTCGGGCCGGGGGGTGCGGCGGCTGATGCACCCGATCCTGTCCGTGCGGCGGGACGCGGCGGGGCGGGTGCAGGCGATCGGCCCGGCGGCGCCGGGCGGGCCCAACGAGAGCCTGATGCGGATCGAGATCGCGGCCTCCGGCACGGGCCGGGCGGCGCCCGCGGACTGGCCGGCGGTGGAGGCGACGCTGCGCCGGGCGCTCGCGGAGGTGCGGCTCGCGGTGGGCGACTTCGCGCCCATGCTGGAGCGGCTGCGCCAGGCGGAGGTCGAGGTTTCAGGCGCGCCGGAGGGGGAGGAGGCGATCGCCTTCCTGCGCTGGCTGGCCGAGGACAACTTCGTCTTCCTCGGGCACCGCGTGCTGCGCCTGCCGCCGGGTGGCGGGCCGATTGCGATGGAGGACGGCCTCGGCCTGCTGCGCGACGAGGGCGTGCCGGTGTTCGACGCGCTGCGCGACCTTTCGGCGGTGCCCGCCCCCGTGCGGGAGGCGCTGGCCCAGCCGGTGGCGCTGGCGGTGGCCAAGGCGAACATGCGGCTGCTGGTGCACCGTCCGAGCCATGCGGACGTGATCGCGACGCGCATTCTGGCCGCCGATGGCAGGGTGGTGGGGCTGCGGCTGTTCATGGGGCTCTTCGCGGCCACGGCCTATAACCGCAACCCGCGCTCCATCCCCTGGCTGGGGCCCAAGGTGAAGCGGATCCTGGCGGCATCGGGCGCGGTGCCGGACAGCCATGACGCGCGGGCCTTCCAGTCGGTGCTGGACACCTGGCCGCGGGACGAGCTGTTCCAGGCGGAGGAGGCGGAGATCCTGGCGGGCGCGCGGCGGGCGGTGGACCTGGCGATTCGCCCGCGCCCGGCCCTGGTGCTGCGGCGCGACCCGTTCGGGCGCTTCGTGTCGGCCATCGCGTGGCTGCCGCGGGAAGGCTTCGACACGCGCCTGCGGGAGCGGGTGGGGCGGCTGCTGGCGGCGGCCTTCGGGGGGCGGCTCTCGGCCTTCTACATCGCGATCGGCGACACACCGCTGGCGCGGGTCCACTACGTGATCGGCACCGACCCCGGGGTGGCGCCCGCGCTGGACGCGGGTGCGCTGGAGGTGGCGATCGCGCGCGCCGCGCGGCGCTTCCCGGAGGCGCTGGGCGAGGCGCTGGCAGAGGCCGCGGGAGAGGCCGAGGGGGCGCGGCTGGCGGCGCGCTGGGCGGAAGCCTTCCCGGCATCCTACGCGGAGGAGATGACGGCGGCGCAGGCCGTGGCCGACCTGCGGCTGGCGGAGGCCGCGCTGGCCGCCGGGCGGCCGGTGGCGAGCGTGTCGCGCATTCCCGGCGAAGGGGCGCGGCGGCTGTCGCTGCGGCTGGCGAGCCCGGGCGGGCCGCTGCCGCTGGCCGATGCCCTGCCGCTGTTCGAGAGCCTGGACCTGCGGGCGATCGAGGAGCAGCCCTGGCGGCTCGCCCCTGCCGGGGCCGCCCCGGTGGTGCTGCATGTCTTTGCCCTGGAGGCGGGAACGGAGGCCGCGGAGGACCGCTTCGACGAGCTCCTGGACGCGCTTTCCGCGCTGCTGGAGGGGCGCGCGGAGGCCGACGGCTTCAACCGGCTGGCGCTGCGGGCCGGCATCACCTGGCGCGAGGCCTGGCTGCTGCGGGCGGTGTTCCGCTGGTGCAAGCAGGTGGGCTTCGCCTTTCCGCAGCCGGCGGTGGAGGGGGCGCTGGCCGCGGTGCCGGAGGCGGCGCGGCTTCTCGTGGCCCTGTTCAAGGCGCGCTTCGATCCGGACGCAACCGACCGCGCGGGGGAGGAGGCGCGGGCGGCCGCGGGATGGGCGGCCCTGGTGGAAGGGATCGCGGACCCGGACACGGACCGCATCCTCGCGCGGCTGCGAACCGCGCTCGATGCCGTGGTGCGCACCAACTACTTCCAGGGCAAGGACTACCTGTCGCTGAAGATCGAGAGCGCGCGCGCCGGGGAGATGCCCGACCCGCGGCCGTGGCGGGAGATCTTCGTCTCCGCCATGCACATGGAAGGGTGCCACCTGCGGGCGGGGCCCGTGGCCCGCGGGGGCATCCGCTGGAGCGACCGGCGGGAGGATTTTCGGACGGAGATCCTGGGGCTGATGAAGGCGCAGCGGCTGAAGAACGTGATCATCGTGCCGACCGGCGCGAAGGGCGGCTTCATCCTGAAGGGGAACGTGCCCGCGGCGTCCGACCGGGAAGCCTTCATGGCGGCGGGGATCGCGGCCTACCAAACCCTGATCCGCGCGATGCTGGACGTGACCGACAACTACGGCGCGGACGGCTCCGTGGTGCCGCCCGCGCGCGTGGTGCGGCGGGACGGGGACGATCCCTACATCGTGGCGGCGGCGGACAAGGGGACGGCCACCTTCTCGGACATCGCGAACGGGCTGTCGGGGGAATACGGGTTCTGGCTGGGGGACGCCTTCGCCTCCGGCGGTTCGGCGGGATACGACCACAAGGAGATGGGCATCACCGCGCGCGGCGCCTGGGTGATGATCGCGCGGCACTTCGCGGAGATGGGGCGCGACATCCAGGCGGAGCCCTTCACCTGCGCGGGTGTTGGCGACATGTCCGGCGACGTGTTCGGCAACGGGCTGCTGATCTCGCGCCAGACGCGGCTGGTCGCGGCCTTCGACCACCGGCACATCTTCATCGACCCCGATCCGGACCCGGAGGTTTCCTTCAACGAGCGGGCGCGGCTCTTCGCGCTGCCGCGGTCGTCCTGGGCGGATTACGAGGTGCGGCTGGTGAGCGAGGGGGGCGGCGTGTTCCCGCGCAACGCGCGGTTTATCCCGCTTTCCCCCCAGGCGCGGGCGCTGCTGGGGATCGAGGAAGAGCGCGCGGAGCCCGCGGCCGTGATGCGCGCGATCCTCAGGGCCGAGGTGGACCTGCTCTACTTCGGCGGCATCGGGACCTATGTGAAGGCGGCCACGGAGAGCCAGGCGGAGGCCGGCGACCGCGCGAACGACGCGCTGCGGATCGACGGCGGGGAGGTGCGCGCGCGCGTTCTCGGCGAGGGCGCCAACCTCGCGGTGACGCAGGCCGGGCGCATCGAGGCGGCGCGCGCGGGCGTCGCGCTCGACACGGATGCGCTCGACAACTCCGCGGGGGTCAGCACCTCGGACCACGAGGTGAACATCAAGATCCTGCTGGCCGAGGCCGAGCGGGGCGGCGCCATCACGCGCCGGCAGCGCGACGACCTGCTGGAATCCATGACGGAGGAGGTGGCGGCGCTGGTGCTGGCGGACAACGCCGCGCAGTTCGGCGCGCTGTCGCTGGAGCAGGCGGCGGGGGCGGAGGCGCTGCCGGCGCAGGCGGCGCTGATGGTGCGGCTGGAAGGCGTGGGGCTGCTGGACCGCGCCGTGCTCGGCCTCCCCTCGGCCGCCAGGATGGCGGAGCGGATCGGGGCGGGGGACGCGCTGACGCGCCCCGAGATCGCCGCGCTGCTGCCCGTGGCCAAGCTGTGGCTGGCGGATGCGGTGGAGGAAGGCGCCCTGCCGGACGACCCGGCGCTGCTGCCCCTGCTCCGGGGGTATTTTCCGCACCCGTTGCAGGAGCGCTTTCCGGGGCTGATCGCAGGGCATCGGCTGCGCCGGAACCTGGTCGCGACCATGCTGGCCAATGCGGCGGCCAACCGGCTGGGGCCCGCCGGGGTGTCGCGGCTGGCGGCGGAGGGGGACGGGGCCTCGGTGGCGCGCGCGGCCTGGCTGGCGGACCGGCTGTTCGGGATCGGGGCGGCCGAGGATTCGCTGGAGGCGGCCCCCCTTCCCCCCGATGCCAGGCGCGCGGCCCTTCTGGTGCTGCGGCGCCTGCACGAGGATGCCGCACGGGCGCTGCTGGGCGACGCGACGCCCCTGGCCGAGGCGGAGCGGCTGCTGCGGCCCGGGGTGGAGGCGCTGATCGCCGCCGTGCCGGTGCCGCGCGACACCGTGCTGCCGGAGGCGGCCGCGCGGCTGGTGGCGGGGGCGGGATCGCTGTCCGCCGCGATCGGGATCGTGCGGCTGGCGGCTGGGACTGAGGTGTCGCCGGAGCGGGCGGCGGCGGCCTGGGATGCCGCCGGGCGGGAGTTCGGGCTGGAGGCGCTGCGGAGCGCGGCGCAGGCCGCACCGGCGCCCGGCGCCTTCGGGCCCAGGGCACGGGCGGCGCTGCTGGAGGATCTGGCGGCCTTGCAGACCCGGCTGGCGCGCGCCGCGCTGGCCGGGCAACCCGTGACGCCGCCGGTGGATGCGGTGCGGCTGGCGCGGGAGGCGGCGGGGCTGGGCGAGCTTTCGGCCGTCTCGGTGGCGCTGCGCGCGCTGGCGCGGGCGTGACCCCGGCCCGGCCGGCGCGCGGCGGTTCCGGGGAAGAGGAGGGGCCGGGTGAACACTCCTTCTCCCCTGCCTTTCCTTCGTGACCCCGCGCGAATTCGCCTGGTCGCTTTACGACTGGGCCAACAGCGCCTTTCCGACGGTGGTGACCACCTTCGTGGTCGCCACCTGGTTCGCGCAGGCGGTCGCGCCCGATCCCGCGTCCGGCCAGGCGATGTGGGGGTGGATGCAGACGGCGGCGGGGCTGGCGATCGCCGTGCTGTCGCCGGTTCTGGGGGCGGTGGCGGATGCCGGCGGGCGGCGGCGGCTGATGCTGGCGCTGTGCACGGTGGCGACCGCCGTTTCCACCGCCGCGATCTGGTTCGCGCGGCCCGAGGCCTCCTCGGTTCTCTATGTGTTGGGCTGCGTGGGGCTGGCCACGGTGTTCTTCGAGGTGGGCACGGTTTTCTACAACGCGATGCTGCCCGATGTGGCCTCGCCCGCGCGCATCGGGCGGGTTTCGGGGCTGGCCTGGGGGCTGGGCTATGCCGGGGGGCTCACCTGCCTCGTTCTGTGCCTGTTCGTGCTGATCCGGCCCGATCCGGCGCCTTTTGGACTGGACAAGGCAGCGGGCGAGACGATCCGGGCGGCGGCGGTTTTCGTCGGGGGCTGGCTGCTGGTGTTCGGCTGGCCCGTGATCGCGGCGCTGCCCGATCCGCCGGGGGCGAAGCCTGGCTGGGCAAAGGCGGCGCGGGCTGGCCTGGAGGAATTGGGCGGGGTGCTGCGGGGATTGCCGGGGCGGCCGGCCATGCTGCGGTTCCTTGTCGCGCGGCTGTTCTACACGGACGGGCTGAACACGCTGTTCGCCTTCGGGGCGATCTTTGCCGCCGGGGTGCACGGGCTGGGCTTCCAGGAGGTGCTGCTTCTCGGGATCGCCATGAACGTCTCGGCGGGGATCGGGGCGGCGCTGGGCGGGCTGGTCGAGGACCGCCTGGGATCGAAGCGGACGGTGCTGGTGTCCCTGGCGGCGCTGGTGACGATCGGCTGCGCGCTGGTGGTGGTGGGGAGCACGGCGGTGTTCTGGGGGCTGGCGATGGTGCTGGGGCTGTTCTTCGGGCCGGCCCAGGCGGCGTCGCGCACGCTGATGGCGCGCATGGCGCCGGATGGGGAGATGGCCGCGCATTTCGGGTTGTTCGCGCTGTCCGGCCGGATCACCGGGTTCCTGGGGCCGGCGGTGCTGGCGGCGGTGACGCAGTGGAGCGGGAGCCAGCGGCTGGGCATGGCGACGACGGCCGGGTTCATGGCGCTGGGGGCGGTGCTGCTGCTGGGTGTCCGGCAGGGCAAGGTAGGCCAGGCTGAGGGCGGGGCCGTGACGGGGGCGTGAGGCCGGGCCGCGGCCCTTCCGCCGGTTCGGAAGCGCGGTCTATGCTGCCGCCAGGAAAACGATCCAAGGAGTTCGGGCGATGGGAAACATCCCGCGTCGAGGCATTCTCGCCACCGCCGCCGTGCTGGCGGCGCCACGGCTGGTTTCCGCGCAGGCGCAGCAGCTGGCGATCGCGACGGGCACCACGGGGGGTGTCTACTACCCGCTGGGCGGCGCGCTCGCGAACCTGATCTCCCGCCAGATCCCGGGCATGTCGGCCACCGTGGAGGTGACGGGCGGGTCGGTCGGCAACCTCCAGCTCCTGGGCGCCGGGCGGGTGGGGCTGATCTTCACCCAGGTGGATGCGGCGGTGGACGCGATCCGCGGCAACGACCGCTTCCGCGGGCGCCCGGTGCCGGCGCGGGCGATCGCGGTGATCTACACCAACCGCATGCAGGCCGTGACGGTGGCGAGCACCGGCATCAAGTCGATCCCCGACATGAAGGGCAAGCGCGTCTCGACGGGCGCGCCGGGCTCGGCCACCGAGGTGATGGCGCTGCGGCTGATCGAGGCGGCGGGGCTCGACCCCGCGAAGGACTTCCGCGCGCGGGAGCGGCTGTCGCCGGCCGAATCCACCAATGCGGTGAAGGACGGGAAGCTCGACGCGTATTTCTTCGTCTCGGGCATTCCGACGAGCGCGATCACCGACCTGGGCGCCAGCCCGGGCGTGCAGATCCAGATGATCGACCACGACCAGTACACGGCGAAGATCGTGGAGAAGCACGGCCCCGTTTACTTCAACGAGGTGATTCCGGCGGGCACCTATCCCGGGCAGGCCACCGACAACAAGCAGATGTCGGTGGCCAATGTCCTGGCCGTGCGCGAGGACATGCCGCCCGAGATGGTGACGAGCCTGATCAAGCTGACCTGGGAGGGGCGCGAGGACCTGGCGCGCACCCATGCGGAGGCGCGCAACTTCAAGCTGGAAGGGCAGAAGACGGCGGCGGCCGGCATCCCCTGGCACCCGGCGGCCGAGGCCTATTGGCGCTCGGTCGGCGCGTCGCTCGCCTGATGCGCCGCGAGGAGGTGGCGGTTCCGTCCGACGGACCGGCCGGGGCGGCGCCAGGGTTGGGCGCGGGGCTGCCCTTCGAGGTGGCGCCGGGATCGCTGGACGCCGCCACCACCGCGCGGGTCGAGGCGCTGATCGAGGAGGAGGAAGGGGCGCAGCATCGCTTCCGGGGCGTGTTGGCCTGGATCGGCACGGCGCTGGCGCTGGCGATGAGCCTGTTCCATCTCTGGGCCGCCTGGGACATCGTGCCGACCACCACGCTGCGCTTCGCGCATGTGGGCTTCGCGCTGGCGATCGGGTTCTTCCTGTTCCCGGTCTCGAAGCGGTTCCGCCACCGGTTCATGGCTTGGGATGCCGTGCTGATCGCGGTGTCGCTCTACGTCATCTGGTATCTCGTCTCCGGCGGGGACGACCTGCAGGACCGGGTGATCTTTCCGGAGCCGATGGACCTCGTGGTGGGCTGGCTGCTGGTGGGGCTGGTGCTGGAGGTGACGCGGCGCACCACGGGGCCGGTGATGCCGGTGGTGGCCATCGCCTTCATCGCCTATGCCTTCTTCGGCAACCTGCTTCCCTCGCCCTGGACGCACCGGGGCTATGATTCCGAGCGGCTGATTCCGCATCTCGCGGTGGGGCTCGACGGCATCTTCGGCACGGCGGTGGACGTGTCGGCGACGCTGATCATCCTGTTCACCATTTACGGCGCGATCCTGCAGCTGAGCGGCGCGGGGAAGTTCTTCGTGGACTTCTCCTTCTCCGTCATGGGGGGCAAGGCGTCCTCCGCGGGGCGGACGGTGGTGCTGTCGTCCTTTCTGCTGGGTGGGCCCTCGGGCTCGGGCGTCGCGACCACGGTGACGCTCGGCACCGTCGCGTGGCCGATGATGAAGAAGGTGGGGTACAAGGCCTCGGATGCCGGCGGGCTGCTGGCGGCGGGGGGGCTTGGCGCGATCATCTCGCCGCCCGTGCTGGGTGCGGCGGCCTTCCTGATCTCCGAATATCTCAAGATCGGCTATCTCGACGTGCTGCGCATGGCGATCGTGCCCACCTGTCTCTACTACGCCTCGCTGCTGTTCATGGTGGAGCTGGACCAGCGGCGGCTCGGCGCGGCCGGCAAGGTGGTGGAGGTGCCCTCCGCCACGCCGGCCCGGGAGCTGGTGAAGAAGTACGGGTTCCACTTCTCCTCCCTCCTCGCGATCATCGTGTTCATGGTGCTCGGCTACAGCTCCACGCTCGCGGTGCTCTACGCGATGGTTGTGGCTGTGGTGCTGTCCTTCCTCCGGCGGGACACGGCGCTGGTGCCGAGGAAGCTGGTGGAGGCGCTGGCGATCGGTGCGATCCAGTCTGTGGGCATCGCGGCCACCTGCGCCTGCGCGGGGATCATCGTGGGCGTGATCACGCTGACGGGGCTCGGGCTGAAGTTCTCGGACATCGCGATCC
Organism: Muricoccus vinaceus; assembly: GCF_042433125.1. Taxonomy (NCBI): domain Bacteria; kingdom Pseudomonadati; phylum Pseudomonadota; class Alphaproteobacteria; order Acetobacterales; family Roseomonadaceae; genus Muricoccus; species Muricoccus vinaceus. Next base: position 117,327 of record NZ_JBHLVZ010000083.1, read on the forward strand.
AGGCGGCGAACGGATCGATCCTGGGCACGGCGCTGTTCACGGGGCTGATCGTCTGGATCATCGGCCTCGCGGTGCCCGTGACGGCCAGCTACATCATCTGCGCGGTGGTCGCGGCGCCAGCGCTGATGAAGCTCGGCGTGCCCGACTACGCCGCGCACATGTTCGTCTTCTACTACGCCGTGCTGAGCGAGGTTTCGCCGCCCACCGCGCTGTCGCCCTTCGCGGCCGCCGCGATCACCGGGGCCGGGCCCTACTCCACGACCCTGCAGGCCTGGAAATACACGCTTCCGGCCTTTGTGCTGCCCTTCGTCTTCGTGACCGACCCGGAGGGCGTGGGGCTGCTGCTTTCCCTCACGCCGAGCATGACCTGGCTGGATGTCGCCTGGCAGATCCTGCTGGCGACGCTGGGCCTCGCGGCGCTGGCGGCGGCCTGCCAGGGCTTCTTCCTGCGCGCCCTGAATGGCCTGGAAAGGGCGGGCTTCACGCTGGCGGGGCTGCTGCTGGTGTTCCCGGCGCTGCTGGAGGGGCTCGCGCCCTGGCTGCCCGCGCCGCACTGGATCGGCATGGCGCTGGCGGCGGGGTTGCTGGTGCTGCAAGGGCGGACGCGGGCCGTGGCCTGAGGCAGGCCCCTGGCTCGGCGGCGCTTGTGACCCCAGGGAAAAGGAGGAAGGAATTCTTCCTTTCCCCGGGCCCCTCTCCATCGTCTTCTTTTCCGGGTTGGGGACCCCGGCGGATGGTGCGCCTCGGCGACTGCAAGGGCAGGAAAGGCGGCCAGGAACGGCCCCCCGATCGCCACGTCCGCGCGAGCCGGACAAGGCTCCGGGGGCCTCGGGCCCTGGCGGGATTCAGGGCACTGCCTTGAACGTCCGGAGCGGGACGAACGCCGGGCCTTCGTCCGGAGGGCAGCGCCCTTCCCGGAAGATCAGAGCCCCCGTCCGCGCCGAATAGCCTCGACCAGTTCGGCGGAGAAGGCGATGCCGTCGGCGCTTCCTCGCGCGGCCTCGTCCAGCAGCGCGGCGGCCTCCTGCGCACCGGGCGGCAGCACCTGGGCGAGCAGGGCGAGCGCGTAGGGGCGCAGCAGGCCGGCGCCCATGGCGGTGTAGGCATCGAGGCCGCGGCGGAGCAGGGCCTGGCCCTCGGCCGCCTCCCCGGCGCGGGCGCGGGCCCAGCCCTCGATGATGGCGGCCCAGGCGGACCAGTAGGCGAAGTCCTGCGCGGCGGAGAGGGCGGCGAGTTCGCCCGCCGCGGCCAGGGCTTCCGCCGGCTGTCCGGCGAAGGCGTGCAGGGCGGCGCGGAAGGCCAGCGCGAAGCAGAGGCTGTGCGCGTGGCCCAGTTCGCGCGCCGCGGCGACGGCTTCCGCATCGGCGGCGAAGGCGGCCTTCGCGTCGCCCTGGAACCAGTGCACCCATGCGAGGTGGGCACGCGCCAGCACGGCGGGGTCGGAGCCGTAGTCGAAGCGGTGCGGCTCGTCCCGCGTGGGATCATAAAGGGCGAGCACGCGCTCCAGGTGGTGCCGCGCCTCCGCGTGGCGGCCGAGATAAAGCAGGCCGAGGCCGAAGGGGCGGTGGGCCTGGAGCAGCACCGCGCCGTCCCCCTCCCCTTCCATCAGGGCCATGATGCGCTCGCCGATGGCGTGGCCCTCGCGCACGGCGCCGCGCACGAGGTGGAAGGTCTGCAGGCCGCGCAGCGTGCGCAGCAGCAGCGCGCGGTCGTCCAGGCGAAGGGCCGCGGCATGGGCGGAGGCGAAGGCCTCGCCCACCTCCGGGGCGGCATTGCCGCGCGTCAGGGTGAGCTGGGCGGCCAGCGCCACCTGCAGGCGCGCCTGCACGCCGTCCCGCAGCGGTTCCACCAGGTTGGGGAGCTGCGCGAGCGCGGCGCGGAGGTGTTTCGCCGCCTCCCCATGGGCGCCGGCGCGGGCGGCGCGGGCGGCGGCCTGCTCATAGGTGGCGATGGCCTCGGCCGCGGCGCCGCCGGCGGCGAGGTGGCCGGCGAGGAGTTCGGGGCGGGCCGCCACCATCTCGGCGAAGCGCGCCGGCAGCAGGCGAGCCAGGGCCAGGTGCAGGCTGGCGCGGCGGCGACGCAGCAGGGTGTCGTAGGCCATGTCGCGCATGAGCTGGTGGCGGAAGGCGTAGCCGGTGGGCGCGTCGGGCGGGCCCTCGGGCTCCATCAGCCCGGCCTCCACCAGGCGGCGGAGCGGGCGGCGGGAGGCGGGCAGGCCGACGGCCTCGGCCAGGGCCTCGATCACGTCGCCCCGGAAGGAGCGGCCGATCACGGCGGCGAGCTGCGCCAGCGGCTTGGCGTCCGGCAGGGCGTCCAGCCGGGCGGTGAGGCCGGCGCGCAGGCTGAGGGGAAGGACGGTGTCGGCCTGGGCGTCGCGCGCGGCCTCCACCAGGAAGATCGGCACGCCGCCGGCACGCGCGATGATGCCGTCCAGCCGTGCCGGGTCGGCGCCCTCCGGCGCGGCGGCGGCGGCGAGGCGGCGGGCCTCCTCCTCCCCCAGCGGCGCCAGGCGCAGCGTGAGCGGTGCCGGGCCCGGCAGGGCGTGGCCCTCGCGCCTGCGGGTCATCAGCAGCAGGGTGGCGGCGTCGGGCGCCTGGGCGGCGTCGGCCAGGGCGCGCAGCACGGCCAGCGTGCTGTCATCGGCCCAGTGGATGTCCTCGGCGATGAAGAGGGGGGTGGGGCCGGTGGCGGCGGCATGCAGGGCCGCGAGAAAGGCCGCCATGTTCCGGCGGCGGCGGCGGCGGCCGCTGCTCTCCATCTCCGCGGCCTCCGCCGGGGTGGCGCAGTCCAGCAGCACGGCCAGGGGCGCGGCATGGCCGCTCCCGGCCAGGCCGTGGCGGGCCAGCCAGTCCAGCAGGGCGGCGCGCGCCTGGGCGGAGGCGGCCCGGGGGGGGATCCCGGCGGCATTGCTCAGCCAGGCGATCAGCGGGCGGAAGGCGCTGGCCTCGTCGCCGGCGTTGCAGGCGATCAGCACGGCGGCGTCGCCCATCACCCCCAGGCGGGCCCGGAACTCGTCCACCAGGCGGCTCTTGCCGTGGCCGGGCTCGGCCTCGATCACCAGGGCCGTGCCGGCGCCGGCGCCGGCGTCACGCCAGGCGGAGAACAGGCCGCGCAGCTCGTTCTCGCGGCCCACCAGGGGCAGGCTGGGGGGCAGCAGGCCGGGGGGCACCACACCCTCCACCCGATGGGCCGGAACGGGGCGCGGCAGGCCGGCGAGGGCGATCTCCCCCTGGGCGGCGAAGCGGAAGCGGCGGGGGGCGAGGCGGCGCGTGGCCTCGCTGCACCAGACCTCGCCCGGGGCGGCGGCGTGCTGCAGGCGGGCGGCGATGGTGGTCGCCTCCCCCACCATGGCGCCGGGCTCGGCGGCCAGGCCGTGGCCGAGGGTGGCCACCACCACGATGCCGCTGTGCACGGCGACCCGCACGCGCAGGGGATGGCCGAGGCGGGCGCGGAGGTCCTCCACCGCCGCCGCCAGGTCCAGCCCCGCGCGCAGCGCGCGGGCCGCGTCGTCCTCGCGCGCGACAGGGAAGCCGAAGCGGGCGAGCAGGCCGTCGCCCTGGTGCTGGGCGAGGCTGCCGCCCTGGGCGGCGACGGCCGCGCCCGCGGCTTCCCGGTAGGCGAGAAGGAGGTCGCGGAAGTCCTCCGGGTCCAGGCGGGCGGCGAGCTCGCTGGAGCCCACGAGGTCGGCGAAAAGGACGGAGATGGGGCGGCGCTCGCCCGCGCCGGTGTCGGGGGCCTCGGCTTCCGGGCGGAGGCGCTCGCCGCAGGCGCCGCAGAAGCGCATCCCGCGGGGATTGCCGAAGCCGCAGGCGTTGCAGAGGACGGCGGGCGGCACGGGACTCAGGAACGGACCTCGCAGCGTCTTCGGTGGGCCGCGCCCTGCCGGAGATGGGGCGGCTGGTGAGGAAAGTTACTGCAAGTGCATCTCGGGCGCGGTTAGCATCGGACTGTCAAGGGGAGGCGGAAACCTGTTCGAGCGCGGACTCCCCGACGTGGACCGGTGGCCGACCACCCTGGACCCTGTTCTGCGCGCCGCGGCCTATGCGCTGGCGCTGAACCCGCAGCAGACGGAGTTCGGCGTGCTGGCCCGCATCCCGGACGGCCAGGCGATCCAGGCGCGGCCCGGCATCCGCTTCGGCCACGCGGTGCTGGAGGCGGACGGCACGGTGCTGCCGCCCAGGGAAGGCCCGCCCCGCGCGGACGGGGCGCTGTTCGCCACGCTGCGGATCGACCTGCTCGGGGCCGCTGGGGCGGAGGCGGGCGAAAGGGAGGTGAACGGGGACCTCCTCATGCGGGACCTTCTCACCAAGCTGCAGGAGCTGGAGGCGGAGGGCTGGAACATGCAGGTCCAGCGCCTGGCCGGCAGCCCCTTCTCCGCCACGATGGAGGCGCTGCACGCGCGGCCGGCGGACCTGGAGGGCCTGGGGCTCGGCGCGCCGGACGGGACGGGCGTGCTGGTGGGGGCGGTGGATTTCGGCTGCGCCTTCGCCCACCCGGCCTTCCGCCTGGGCGCGGACGGGCTGGGGGGCACGCGGCTGCGGATGCTGTGGGACCAGAACGGCCGCGCCGCGCCGGGGGCGAGCCTGCCCGGGCGCTTCTACGCGCCGGCCGAGATCGACGCGCTGCTGGCCAGGCCCGATCCCTATGCCGCCGGAGGCTACGTGCCCTGGGAGAACGGCTACGTGGTGGAGGACACGGGGGCCGTGCACGTGCGGATGTCCGAGACGGACCGGCGCGCGCAGGTGCACGGCACGCATGTGCTGTCGGTGGCGGCCGGGCGGCGGCCGGCGGAGGGGGCCTGGGCGAGGCCGGTGGTGGCGGGCGTGGCCCCCGCGGCCGCGTTGGGCTTCGTGCACCTGCGCCCGCGCGCGCTGGTGTCCGAGGGCGATGCGGTGGACGTGCTGGACGGCGTTTGCGCGCTGTTCGACCTGGCGGCGCGCGGGGGCATGCCGGCGGTGGTCAACCTCAGCATCGGCGCCAACACGGGCGCGCATGACGGGCAGGGGCTGATGGAGCGGGCCTTTGACGCGCTTCTTCAGGCGCCCGGGCGCGCGATCACGGTGGCCGCCGGCAACGCGCGCGACAAGGGGCTGCACCGGTCCGCCGAGGTGGGAAGGCCGCTGACGCTGGGCTGGCGGTTCCAGGCCGGGGACAGCACCGTGAACATGCTGCGCGTTTACGCGCCCATGCAGGAAGGCATGCCGGCGCTGGAGCTTTCGCTGGGCTGGCCGGGCAGCATGACGGCGGAGGAGGTGGCGGCGGGCGGGATGGAGGACGCGATGGATCGTCCCGGCCCGCTCCGGCGCATCGGCGGGCAGGCGGCGGTGATCCTGCGGCCCGAGGTGGGCACGGGGCTGATCGGCACCGCGGTCGCCACCACCCTGCCTCCGGGCACCGAGGCCCCGGTGCAGCACTTCGAGATCCGGCTCAGGCCCTCGGGCGCGGAGGAAACCTGGTGGGTGACGCTGGGGCTGCTGCCGGGCGGGGCGGCGGCGCGCTGGGGCTTCGACGCCTGGATCGAGCGCGACGACCTCAGGCCCAACAGCGGGTCGCGTTTCGCGCCGCCGCAGGAGCCGAACGGGGCGGGCTGCTCGCTCGGGTCGCTCGCCTGCGCGGAGGGGCCGATCTGCGTGGGCGCCTATGCGCTGCCGGGCGGGAAGGCGGCGTCCTTCAGCTCCTGCGGGCGGACGCGGAGCGGGGGGGAGAAGCCGGATCTGGCCGCGCCCGGGATCGGGGTGCCCGGCGCCTCCGGGCTGGGGGGGTTGCGCGACGCGGACGGGCTCACGCAGCGGGCGAGCGTCGCGATGGACGGCACCAGCGCCGCGGCGCCGCAGGTCGCGGGGATCGTGGCGCTGATGCTGCAACTGCGGCCGCGCCTTTCCGCCGCGCGCATCCGCGAGATCCTTTGCGCCACCACGGCGGAACGGCAGGCCGATCCTGGCGCGGCCTGGGACCATGCGCTGGGGCACGGGCGGGTGGATGCGAGGGCGGCGCTGGCGATGGTCATGGGAGAGCCGGAATGAGCGGGGCGGCGGACCTTGTCGGCGGCTCCCCGCCGCTGCACCGGCCTATGAAGGTGACGATCGGCTTCACGCAGTCCTGCAACCTCGATTGCCGCGTCTGCTACGCCGACTGCACGCGCGAGCCCTCCCCGCGCGAGCTGGACGGGGCGACCTGGATCGGGCTGCTCGACCAGTTCTTCGAGGCGGGCGTGATCTCGGTGATGATCGAGGGCGGCGAGCCGCTGCACCGGCCGGAGGTGCTGGAGGTGATCGCCCATGCGGCGCCGCGCGCGATGACGCGGCTGCGCACCAACGCGACGCTCGTGGACGACGCGATGGCCGCGCGGCTGAAGCGCATCGGGCTGGGCGACGCCATGGTGGACCTGCTGGGCGCCACCGCCGCGACGCATGACGCGCTGACGGGCGTGGCGGGCAGCTTCGCGCGCAGCATCGCGGGCATCCGTGCCCTGCGCCGTGCCGGGTTGCCCGTGACGGTGCTGGTGATCATGAACCGGCTGAACCACGGGGAATTGCAGCCGCTGCTGGAGCTGGCCCATGCCGAGGGCGCGGAGGCGGTGGGCGTGCTGCGCCCCTATCCGCTGGGGCGCATGCGGCGGGACTGGGCCGAGCTGTCGCTCTCGCTGGATGCGATGATGGCGGCGATCGCGGCGCTCGCGCCGCCCGCGGGGCTGCGGCTGATGCAGTCCTGGCACCCGAACGACGCGAACTGCTGCTGGCAGATGGCGGCGGTGAACGCCTATGGACGCTCCATCGGCTGCATGTACCTGCGCGAATACGTGGACTACGGCGACGTCACCACGATGCCCTTTCTCCAGACCTGGGAGGACCCGCTCTACCGCCGCCTGCGGGAAGGCAAGGTGGAGGCGAGCTGCGGCGGATGCGCCTCCACGCAGGGCACGCACGGCGGATGCCGCTCCACCGCCTTCGCCTTTCACGGAAGGTGGGAGGCGCCCGATCCCTTCGATGCCGGGCTGAATGGGGGCGTGGACCTGCGGGTGCTGCCGGACGCCGGGGGAACGCCCGGTGCGGCATGAGCGCGCGCCCGGCCTGCGGCTTCGCCCGGTGCCGGAGCTGGGGGCCTGCCTGGCCTATACGCCGGCCGCCCCGCGGCTGCACCAGTTGAACGCCACCGCCTGGCTGATCCTGGAGCTGGTGGACGGGCGCGACGACGCGGCGCTGCTGGCGGCCTTCGCCACGCGCACGGCGCCCGCGCTGTCCGCCGGCGCCGCGCGCGGCGTGCTGGAGGATGGGCTGGCGGGGCTGCGCGCGTCCGGCCTGCTGCGTTGCGTTCCACCCCAGGGGGAGACTTCCGCATGAGCGACCCGATCGATCCCGCCGGCGCGGCGGAGGCGCTGCTGCGCGCGCAGGGACATGTTCCGCCGGCCAGCGCGGTGCCGCTGGTGTCCGTGGTCCGCAGCGGGGAGCAGTTCCTGATCCTGCCGCCGCCCGCGGCGGGGGTGGCCGCCGGCCAGCCGGCGGGGACGCTGAACCGCATGCTGCTGGAATGGGGCTACGAAGTGCCGCGGGAGCACTACGCCAGGTTCCTGGACTTCCTGCGCGACAATCACGCGACGCTGAGCGATTCGCCGCCCGGCGCGCCACGCTATCTCGGCACCTTCACGGTGTTCCAGCAGAGCGAGCGCAGCCTCGGCAGCTTCCGCACGCTGTGGGACTTCCAGCAGCTCTCCCAGATGGAGGAGATGAGCGCGAAGGTGGCCGATGCCGCCGATCCCTGGGGGCAGGCGGTGAAGGAGCTGATGGGCTTCCGCGATCCCGACTACACGGCGGGCCGCAGCCAGGTGATCCTGCAGCTCGCGGCCGCGACGATCCTGTGAGGGCGGCCCGGCGTCAGGCCTTCTGCGGCGTGGCGCCGTAGCCGGCCTCCACCTCCGCCTCCAGCGCCTCGGGCCGCGGCAGGACGAAGCCGCCGCGCGTGAGTTCGATCAGGCCCTCGCGCTGCATGGCGCCGAGCGTGCGCGAGACGACCTCGCGCCGCGTGCCGATGCGCGATGCCAGCTCGTGGTGCGGCGGGGGCGGGGAAACGATTTGGCCGCTGCCGCCGCGCGGGCGCGAAAGGCGCAGCAGCAGGGCGGCGAGGCGGGCGCGCACGGGCAGCACCGCCAGCTCCATCAGCCGCATGTCCTTTTCCCGCACCAGGGCAGTCAGGCTGCGCATGAGGTGGTGCGACGCCTCGGGCGTGGAGAGGGCGAAGGCCATGAAGGGGCCGGCCGCGATGGAGCAGACGCGGGCGCGGGTGAGGGCCACGATGCTGGCCGAGCGCTGCCCGCCGTCGATCGCCGCGATCTCGCCGAACATGCTGCCCGCGCGAAGCTCGGCCAGGATCATCTCGTGCCCGCCGGCGCTGCGCATGACCACGCGCAGCTCGCCCTCCGCGATCAGGCTTACCTCCCGCGTGGGGTCGCCGGCTTCCAGCACGGCCTGCCCCGCCGAATAGCCGCGCCAGCGGGCGACGGCCGCGAGCGGTTCCAGCGCGGCCTGGCCGAAGGGGCGGAAGAAGGGAAGGCGGCTCAGCTCGTCCATCAGGCAGGGCTCATCCAGCCACAGTGACGCGGTGGGCGCGCGGCGTAAACGCGCGGCGGGGCCGGCGCGGCGTGGCGCCGCGCGGGCCGGGTTGGGGAGGAAGCGGGAAAGGGGCTGGCGCATGGATGGCGGCCTCGCGGGGATGGGCGGCCAGCCTCATCCCGCCGGGCGTGGCGCGGTGTGACATCGGGCACCGCGCGGCGGCGGCCGGGGCGGTCAGGTTCGGGGCTCCGCACCGAACGAGTGATCGCCATGATCCCACAGGCTCGCCCACGCATGTTCTCCGACGCGCCCGATGCGGGCGGAACCGGCAGCCCCGGGCACCATCCGACACCGCCGCCATCGGGCGGGGCGCGGGCGGCCGTTCCCCGCCCGCCGCTCTCCTTCCGGGGCTGGGGCGTGGTGGCCGGGTCCTTCGCGGTGCAGGCGCTCTGCTTCGTGGCCGTTTACTCCTTTCCCGCCTATGCCGAAGCCCTCGGGCGGGACTTCGTGGCCTCGGAGGTTTCCCTCAGCCTGGTTTACGGCGTGAGCGGGGCGATGACCTTCGCCACGGGTGCGCTGAGCGGTCCGCTGGCGGACCGGGTGGGCGCGCGCTGGCCGGTGATGCTGGGCATGGCGGTGATGGCATCGGGCTTCCTTCTCGCGGCGGTGGCGGATGGCTTCCTGGGGGTGCTGCTGGCCTACGGGCTTCTGGTGGGGACGGGAGCGGGCCTCTGCTACGTGCCGGCGGTGGCGGTGGTGCAGCGCTGGTTCGTCGCCTGGCGCGGCCTCGCCTCGGGCCTCGCGACGGCGGGGGTCGGGGCGGGGACGGCGCTGGTGCCGGTGAGCGCCTGGCTGTTCCTGTCGGGAGGAGACTGGCGGAGCGCCTTTCTGGCCATGGCGGCGGTGATCGCGGTGTGCGGACCGCTGGCGGCGCTCTCGCTGGCGCGCTCGCCGGAGGCATACGGGTTGCTCCCGGACGGCTGGCCGAAGCGGTGGCCGGGGGATGCGGCGCGGCCGGGCGGGTTCGCCCCGGCGCTGGAAGGAATGGTGCTGCGGCGGGTGATCCGCGGCCGCCGCTTCGCGGTGCTGCTTCTGGGCGGTGTGCTGCTTTCGGCACCGGTGTCGCTGCCCTTCGCCGACATCGTGGCGACGGCGCGTGCGGCGGGGCTCCGGGCGGAGGACGCGCTGTGGCTGCTGGGGCTGATCGGGCTCGGCTCGGTCCTCGGGCGGGTCGTGATCGGGGTGGCGTCGGACCGGCTGGGCCGGGACCGGGTGTTGCTGGGCTGCGGCCTGGGGGTGGCGGGCATGATGGGCTGGTGGGCGGAGGCGGCGAGCCTGCCGGGCTTCGCCGTCTTCGCGCTGGGCTTCGGCTTGTTCCAGGGCGGTTTCGTGGCGCTGCTGCCGAGCGTGGTGGTGGACCTCTACGGGCGGCGCTCGGCGGGTGGGCTGATCGGGGTGCTCTTCGCCGCGCGGGCTCTGTCGGTGCTGCTGGGGGCGCCCTGCGCGGCGGCGCTGGCGGCAGGGGCGGGGCAGGCGGTGCCGCTCTGGGTGGCGGCGGCGGTGGCCCTGGCGGGCACGGCCTTGCTGGCGGTCGCCACGGGGTGGCCCCGGGGCGATGCCGGCGCGCTCCAGGCCGGCGTGAGGGGCACGGGTGCCATCAAAGGGCGCGCCGCGAAGGCCGATGCCGCGAGGCCGGGCTCCGCCAGCGCGCGCGCCGGGCGCGGGCTGCGGAGTGGTGAAGGGCGGCTGGCCTAGCGTGCCCGCCGCGCGGGCCGCTCATGCCCCGCGCGGCGATGGCGGCTCACCCCGGTGCTGCTTCCCGCCGGGCCGGGCGGCCGGATCGGCATGAACTGCGGCAGACCCTGAGCCGCGACGCCCATGACGGGATTTCCGATCGATCCGCTCGATGTTCCTGATCGAAAAAAATTGTTTCTACCGATCGCGCGCCGCGCCTAGCCTGTGCCCAACGGTCAGAAAAGGGGAGGGCCAGAACGATGGACACCAATCAACCCAGCGGTCCGCTGAGCTGCCCGATGAAGAAGCCGGCCGCGCTGCGGTCGCTTCTCGGGCGCACCAACCGCGACTGGTGGCCGAACCACCTTTCGCTCGACATGCTCCATCAGAAGGGTCTCACCGGGAACCCGATGGGCGACGACTTCGACTACGCGAAGGAGTTCCGGTCGCTCGACCTCGCGGCGGTGAAGCGGGACCTCCACGCGCTGATGACCGACAGCCAGCCCTGGTGGCCGGCCGACTATGGGCACTACGGCCCGTTCCTCATCCGCATGGCCTGGCACAGCGCCGGCACCTACCGCACCGGGGACGGCCGTGGCGGCGCGTCCTCGGGCTCGCAGCGCTTCGCGCCGCTCAACTCCTGGCCCGACAACGCCAACCTCGACAAGGCGCGGCGCCTGCTCTGGCCGGTCAAGCAGAAATACGGGCGCAAGCTTTCCTGGGCCGACCTGATGATCCTGGCCGGCAACGTCGCCATCGAGTCCATGGGCGGGCCCGTCTTCGGCTTCGGCGGCGGGCGCGAGGACGTGTTCGAACCCGAGAAGGACATCTACTGGGGCACCGAGGAGGAGTGGCTGGGCGACACCCGCATCACCGAGGAGAAGGTGATGGAGAGCCCGCTGGCCGCGATCCAGATGGGCCTGATCTACGTCAACCCCGAGGGCCCGGGCGGCCATCCCGACCCCGTCGGTTCAGGCCGCGACATCCGCGAGACCTTTGCCCGCATGGGCATGAACGACGAGGAAACCGTGGCCCTCGTCGCGGGCGGCCACACCTTCGGCAAGTGCCATGGCGCGGGCGACGCCAAGAAGGTGGGCGCGGAACCCGAGGGCTCCGACATCGCGCAGCAGGGCCTGGGCTGGCAGAGCGGCCATGAGAGCGGCATCGGCGACCACACCATCACCAGCGGGCTCGAGGGCGCCTGGACGCCGCATCCGACGCAGTGGGACGACGGCTACTTCCACATGCTGCTCGACTACGACTACGAGCTCGTGCTCAGCCCCGCCGGCGCCAAGCAGTGGCAGCCGAAGAACCAGGCACCCCAGGACATGGCGCCGGGCGCGCACAGCCCCGACCGCCGCCTGCCGACGATGATGACCACCGCCGACATGGCGATGAAGGTCGATCCGAAGTACCGGGCGATCTCGGAGCGGTTCCGTGCCGATCCGGCCGGGTTCGCCGACGCCTTCGCCCGCGCCTGGTTCAAGCTGTGCCACCGCGACATGGGGCCCAAGGCGCGCTACCTGGGCCCGGATGTCCCGGCCGAGGACCTGATCTGGCAGGACCCGATCCCCGCCGCGGACTACGCGCCGATCGACGCCGCCGACGTCGCGGCCCTCAAGAACAGGATCCTCGCCTCCGGCCTCACCGTCAGCGAGCTGGTGGCCACCGCCTGGGCCTCGGCCTCGACCTACCGCGGCTCGGACCACCGGGGCGGCGCCAATGGCGGGCGCATCCGCCTCGCGCCCCAGAAGGACTGGGAGGTGAACGAGCCCGGGCGGCTCGCCAGGGTGCTGGGCGTGCTGGAAGGCATCAAGGCCGGGTTCGACGGCGCGGCGTCCGGCGGCAAGGATGGAGGGGGCAAGAAGGTGTCGATCGCCGACCTCATCGTGCTCGGCGGCGCGGCGGCGGTGGAGAAGGCGGCGCGGGATGGTGGCCACGAGATCGAGGTGCCCTTCACCCCCGGCCGCACCGATGCCTCGGCCGAGCAGACCGACATCGAGAACTTCCAGCCGCTGGAGCCGCGTGCGGACGGCTTCCGCAACTACCTCCAGGTCGAGTTCAACGTCCCGACCGAGGAGCTGCTGCTCGACCGCGCCCAGCTCCTCGGGCTGAGCGCGCCGGAGATGGCGGTGCTCGTCGGCGGGCTGCGCGTGCTGGGCGCCAACCATGGCGGCCGGAAGGAGGGCGTGCTCACGGACCGCCCGGGCCAGCTCACCAACGACTTCTTCGTCAACCTGCTCGACATGGGCACGGCGTGGAAGATGGTGGACGGGCACGCCGACGACGTCTTCCTCGGCACCTGCCGCAGGACGGACCAGGAGAAGTGGACGGCGACGCGCACCGACCTCGTCTTCGGCTCCAACTCCCAGCTCCGGGCGCTTTCGGAGGTTTACGCGGCGTCCGACGCGAAGAGGAAGTTCGTCGATGACTTCGTCGCGGCCTGGAACAAGGTGATGAACGCCGATCGCTTCGACCTGGCCCGGTCCTGACCACCCCGCGGCCCGCCGCGCGGCGGGCCGTTCCCTGCCGCGGCGCCCTGGCGCCGCGGCACCGGCCAGGGTGGTGGAAGGGGATGACCGATGCGTCGGTGCGATGTCGACCGGCTGGATCCGGCCCGCGCCTACTGGGTGCCGACACTTGTTTCGCCCGAACGGAACTGGGCGGGAGCGCCCGGCTGCCGCCGGGGCGCGAGATACCTGGTCGATTGCCGGACGCTGCGGGCAAGCCGGGACGAGTTCGTGCCCTTCGACAGCCAGCTCAGCTGCCTGCGCTGGATCATGGAGAACCGGGCGGACCTCAACCGCGCGCTTCCCGGCGCCAGGATACGCGCCGTTCCGCTGGACCGATGGCTTCTGGGCATGGACTGAGCTGACCGGCGGGTACGCCCGCCGGCCGCGATTCGCCGGGTGCCGGGCGGCCTGCGTCAGGCCCGCAGGCGCAGGAGGCTGACGCAGGCGCCGAGGGCCGCGAGCGCGCAGCCGATCTCCAGGGCGGTCTTCGGCCCCTCCACGGGCATGCCGGGCATCCAGCCCAGCACCAGCCCCACCAGCGCGGCGCCGGCCGTCTGCCCGACGAGGCGGGCGGTGCTGAGCATGCCGCTGGCGCCCCCCGCGCGCTCGGGCGGGGCGGCGCCCACCATGGTGCGGTTGTTGGGCGTCTGGAACAGGCCGAAGCCGAAGCCGCAGACGGCCATGCGCCAGGCGATGTCCCAGGGGGCCGGGCCGGCGGGAAGCAGCGCCAGGGCCGCGAGGCCGCCCGCGAGGATCGCGAGGCCGACGCCGCCGAGCAGCCCGGCCGGGAAGCGCTCCATCAGCCGTCCCGACAGGGGGGCGGCGCAGGCGGTGGCGATGAACCAGGGCGTGGTGAGCAGCCCCGCCAGGAAGACCGAGAAGCCGAAGCCGGTTTGCAGCAGGAAGGGCAGGGAGGCGAAGGCGAGCATCTGCGCCATGAAGGAGCAGAGCGAGGTCGCGATCGAGAGGGCGAAGACGGGGATGCGCAGCAGGTCCACCGGAAGCAGCGGCCGCGCGACGCCGGCCTGGCGGCGGACCAGCCAGGTGCCGGCCACGAGGCCGAGCACCACCACGGCCAGGGCGGAGGAGGCGGTGCCGCCATGGGCCAGCGAATCCAGCCCCAGGATCAGCAGGCCGAAGGTGCCGGCCGAGAGCACGGCGCTCAGCACGTCGAAGCGCTGCGTCCCGCGCGGGCTTTCGGGCAGGGATCGCCAGGCGATCGCGAGCGTGAGGATGCCGATGGGCAGGTTGACCGCGAAGATCCAGGGCCAGGACGCGACGCCGAGGATGAGGCCGGCGGCAGTGGGGCCGGCGGCGGCTGCGGTGGAAACCACCATGGCGTTGAAGCCGAGGCCCCGCCCCAGATGCGCGCGCGGCTGGATGAAGCGCACCAGGGCGGAGTTCACGCTCATCAGCCCGGCGGCGCCGAAGCCCTGCGCGGCGCGCGCCACCACCAGGCCCTCGAAGGAGCCGGACAGGGCGCAGGCCAGCGAGGCCAGGGTGAAGACGACGAGGCCGCCAAGATAGATGCGCCGGTAGCCCACGATCTCCCCGAGCGCGGCCAGCGGCAGGAGGGAGACGGTGACGGCGAGCTGGTAGGCGTTGGTGGCCCAGATGGAGTCGGCGGGCGAGATGCCGAAGCTGGCGGCGATCGTGGGCAGGGCGGCGCCCGCGATGGTGCCGTCGATCACCGCCATGGTGATGGCGAGCGCAACGGCCGCGGTGGCCCATCGGCGGCGGGGATAGGGCAGCCCGTCGGGGATGGCACCGGGGATGGCGCCGGGGTGATCCGGTGCGGGCGCGGCCTGGCCGGGCGGCGTGTCGTCTCGCGGGGTGGGTTCGGATGGGGGCGGCACAGCTTCTCTCTGCGCCCGGGGGGATGCGTGGGGCAATGGGCCGGGTGGCGCCCGCGATGCTTTGCCGCAGGCGCGGGGCGTGACCATATCCGGCGCGTGAGCGATGCCCCGATCCTGGCCGCCGCCCCGCGCATGGCGGAGCCGCTGGCCCTTTACGTCCACTGGCCCTTCTGCGCGGCCAAGTGCCCTTACTGCGACTTCAACTCCCATGTGCGGCCCGCCGTGGACGGCGCGCGGCACGGGCGGGCGCTGCTGCGGGAGCTGGAGGGCGAGGCGGCGCGGCTGGGCGCATGGTCCGGGCGGCGGCGCCTGGCCTCGATCTTCTTCGGGGGCGGCACGCCCTCCCTGATGCCGCCCGAGGCGGTGGCGGCGGTGATCGCGCGGGCGCGGGCGCTGTTCGACGCCGAGCCGGACCTCGAGATCACGCTGGAGGCGAACCCGACCAGCGTGGAGGCCGGCAGGCTTCGCGAGTTCCGCGCGGCCGGGGTGAACCGGCTGTCGCTGGGGGTGCAGGCGCTGGACGCGGCCTCGCTCGGCTTTCTCGGGCGCAACCATTCGGCGGGGGAAGCGATCGCGGCGCTGGAGCACGCGCGGCAAACCTTTCCGCGCCTGTCCTTCGACCTGATCTATGCCCGGCCGGGGCAGGCGGAGGCCGAATGGCGGGCGGAGCTGCGGCGGGCACTGTCCCTGGCGGCGGACCACCTCTCGCTCTACCAGCTGACGGTGGAGCCGGGGACGCGCTTCGCGACGGAGCACGCGCGCGGGGCCTTCCACCTGCCCGAGGGCGACGACGCGGCGGCGCTGTACGCCGCGACGGCGGAGGAGGCGGGGCGCTTCGGGCTTGCCCCCTATGAGGTCAGCAACTACGCGAAGCCGGGCGCGGAAAGCCGGCACAACCTCGCCTACTGGCGCTACGGCGATTACCTCGGCATCGGCGCCGGGGCCCATCAGCGGTTGACGCGGGACGGCGATCTCCTGGCGGCGCGGCGGCACCGGGCGCCGGAGGTCTGGCTGGAGCGGGTGGAGCGCGACGGCCACGCGCGGGTGGAGGAGGAGGCGCTTTCCCCCGTGGACCGCGGGCGGGAGGCGATGCTGATGGGGCTGCGGCTGTCAGAGGGCGTGGACCCCGCGCGGATCGCGGCACGCAGCCGGCTTGCGTTCGACGCGGTGGTGGACCGGTCCATGCTGGAGGCGCTGCGCGAGGAGGGCTATCTCGAATGGCTGCCCAACGGGCGGCTGGCGGCGACGATGGAGGGGCGGCTGCGGCTGGACGCGCTGCTGCCGGTGCTGCTGCGCTGAGGCCCTGCGGGTTGGTGTTTTCGGCGCGCCTACCCTACACGCTGGCGCCTTCGCCCTGAGCGGGAGCGCCAGAACAACGATGCCGTCGTTCACCACCGGCGCGGTTCCCGCTGCCTTGCTTTCCGGACCCTTCGGCCTGCGGCGGATCATCGACCTTCCGGCGGCGGCGGGCGGTGCCGCGACCCTGGCCCGGATGCCCTGGTGCCACCGCATCCTGCTGGAGAACCTGCTGCGGCAGCCGGAGGCGGAGGCGCGGGAGGCCGGGCGGGCCGCGCTGCTGGGCTGGCTGGAAAGCGGGCGCTCGGAGGCGGAGATCCCCTTCGCGCCCACGCGCATCCTGATGCACGACACCACCTGCGGCCCGGCGCTGGTGGACATCGCCGCCATGCGCGACGTGCTGGCGCGGGCGGGCGGCGATCCCGCGCGGCTGAACCCGGCCGTGCCGGTGGCGACCTCCACGGACCATTCGCTGCCGGTGGACGTCTCGGGCATCCCCGGCGCGCTGGCGGCCAACATGGCCAACGAGATGGGGCGCAACGCCGAGCGCTACCGCTTCATGAAATGGGCCTCAACCGCGCTGTCGGGCTTCCGGGTGTTTCCGCCGGGCACGGGCATCATGCACACCATCAACCTCGAACGGCTGGCCACCGTGGTGGCGACGGAGATGCGGGGCGGCGAGGCCTGGGCGGTGCCGGACACGCTGGTGGGCACGGACAGCCACACGCCCATGGTGAACGGACTGGGCGTGCTGGGCTGGGGCGTCGGCGGGATCGAGGCCGAGGGCGTGATGTTCGACGTGCCGGTGTCGCTGCGCGTGCCGGAGGTGACGGGCGTGCGGCTGCTGGGCGCCCTGCCCGAGGGCAGCTTCGCGACCGACCTCGCCCTCGCCGTCACGCAGCGGCTGCGCCGCGCCGGCACCTCCGGGGAGTTCGTGGAGTTCTTCGGGCCGGGGGTGGGCGCGCTGACGGCGGGGCAGCGGGCCGTGGTGTCCAACATGGCGCCCGAATACGGGGCGACCACCGGCATGTTCCCGATCGACGGCCACACGCTGGACTACCTGCGTGCCACCGGGCGTGATGCCGCCCAGGTGGCGCTGGTGGAGGCCTATGCCCGCGCCCAGGGGCTCTGGCACGACCCGGACAACGCGCCGCGCTACACCAGCGTGCTGGAACTGGACCTTTCGGCGATCGGGCCGTCGCTCGCCGGGCCGCGACGCCCGCAGGACCGGCTGGCCCCGGCGGAGGTGCCGGCCGCGCTGGCCGGTGCGCGCGGCGCGGCGGCGGGCGGCATTCCCGGCGATGCCGTGGCGATCGCGGCCATCACCTCCTGCACCAACACCACCGATCTCGGCCTGCTGGTGGCGGCCGGGCTGGTGGCGCGCAAGGCCAGGGCGCTGGGGCTCACGGTGCCCTCCTGGGTGAAGACCTCGCTGACGCCGGGATCGCCGAGCGCGGAGCGGCGGCTGCGCCGGGCCGGGCTGCTGGAGGAGCTGGAGGCGCTGGGCTTCGGCATCGCGGGCTATGGCTGCGCCACCTGCATCGGCAATTCGGGCCCCCTGCTGCCCGCGGTCGCGGCGGCGGTGGAGGCGGAGGGGCTGCGGCCGGTGGCGGTGCTGTCGGGCAACCGGAACTTCCCGGGGCGGGTGCACGCGCAGATCGAATCCGCCTTCCTGGCCTCGCCGCCCATGGTGGTGGCCTATGCCGTGGCCGGGCGCGCGGGGATCGACATCACGCGCGACGCGCTGGGCCGGGCGCCAGACGGGCGGCTCGTCCACCTGAGCGATCTCTGGCCACGGGCGGCCGAGATCGAGGCGGCCGTGGCGGCGGCGGGCGATCCGGCCGACATCGCGGCGGCGGGCGAGGAGGCGGACCGCTCCCCCGGCTGGGCCGCTCTGGAGGCGCCGGACGCGCCGCTGTTTCCCTGGGAACCCACCTCCACCTACCTGCGCCCGCCGCCCTTCGTGCGCCTCGGGTCGGAGGAACAGGCGGCCGGGCTGCTGTGCGCCCACCCGCTGCTGGTGCTGGGGGACGACATCACCACCGACCACATCTCCCCGGCGGGCGCGATCCCCGCGAACAGCGACGCCGCGGCTTGGCTGGTGGAGCGCGGCGAGAACCCGCTGGACCTCAACGTCTATGCCTCGCGCCGCGGCAACTGGGAGGTGATGCTGCGCGGGCTGTTCACCAACAAGGCGGCGGTGAACCACTTGGCGCCCGGGCTGGCCCCGGCGCACACGGTGTTCGCGCCGACCGGCGAGGTGCTGCCGGCCTGGCGCGCCGCCGCGCGCTACGCCGATGCCGGGATGCCCGTGGTGATCCTGGCGGGGGAGCGCTACGGCACGGGTTCGTCGCGCGACTGGGCGGCCAAGGGCGCGCAGCTGCTGGGCGCGCGGGCGGTGCTGGCCAACAGCTTCGAGCGCATCCACCGGTCCAACCTGATCGGCATGGGCGTGCTGCCGCTGCGCCTGCCGGAGGGCTGGCGCTTCGACGGGCTGGGGGTGAGGCCCGGCGACGTGGTCGAGATCGGCTGGAGGCCGGACACGCTCGCGCCGCGCGCGCCGGTGCCCGTGACGCTGCGGCGGGCCGATGGCGCGGCGCTGCACGGCACGGCGACGGCGCTGCTCGACACCGCGCGGGAGGTGGGGCTGATCCGGGCCGGGGGGATGATCCCGACCATCCTGCGCCGCGCGCTGGAGGCGCGGGCGTAAAGCCCGGGCCAGGCCCCCTCGCCCGCCGCGGCGGCCAGCCCTACTGCCCGGGCTTGTGCACCCGGAGCGGGCCGAAGCTCTGGGCCACGGGCATCACCTGCAGCGTGTTGACGTTCACCCGCGCCGGGCGGGAGGCCACCCAGTGGATGGCGTCGGCGATGTCCTCGGGCGTCAGCGCGTCGGCGCCCTGGTAGACGGCGGCGGCGCGGGCATCGTCGCCGAAGCGGACGTTGCTGAACTCGGTGCCGCCGACGAGGCCGGGCTCGATGTCCGTCACGCGCACCGGCGTGCCGTAGAGGTCGGCGCGGAGGTTGAGGCTGAACTGGCGGACGAAGGCCTTGGTGGCGCCGTAGACGTTGCCGCCGGGATAGGGGAACTCGGCGGCGGTGGACCCGATGTTGACGACGTGGCCGCGGCCGCGCGCGACCATGCCGGGCAGCACGGCGCGGGTGAGGTACATCAGCCCCTTCACGTTGGTGTCCACCATCGCGTCCCAGTCGTCGAGCGCCGCCTCCTGCGCGGGGCCGAGGCCGCGGGCGAGGCCGGCGTTGTTGACGAGGACGTCGATGGCGGACCACGCGGCGGGCAGCGCCTCGATGGCCTGCGCGACGGCCGCGCGGTCGCGCACGTCGAGCGTGACGGGGTGGACCATTTCCGCGCCGAGTTCGCTGCGCAGCGCCTCCAGGCGGTCCGCGCGGCGCCCGACGGCGACGATGCGGGCGCCGTCCTCGGCGAAGCGGCGGGCGGTCGCGGCGCCGAAGCCGGAGGTGGCGCCGGTGATCAGGACGATCATGCGGCGACCCCCTCGTGCAGCAGGCGCCAGACCTTCAGCGGCGTGGCGGGCATGTCCACATGGGCGATGCCGCGCTCGGCCAGGGCATCGACCACCGCGTTCATCACGGAGGGCAGCGCGCCCGCGCAGCCGGCCTCGCCGCAGCCCTTGGCGCCGAGCGCGTTGGTTCGCGCCGGCACGGGATGGCTGCTGAAGCCGAGCGAGGGCGCGTGCTCGGCGCGCGGCAGGCCGTAATCCATGTAGGAGCCGCTGAGGAGCTGGCCGTCCTCGTCATAGGCGGTGTGCTCGGTCAGCGCCTGGCCGATGCCCTGCACGATGCCGCCATGCGCCTGCCCCGCCACGAGCATCGGGTTCACCAGCGTGCCGAAGTCGTTGACGGTGACGTAGCGGACGACCTCGGTCTCGCCGGTCTCGGGGTCGATCTCCACCTCGGCGACGTGGCAGCCGTTGGGGAAGGCGCTGTCCTCGTACTGGTCGGTGGTGGAGACATCCAGCGTGTCGGGCAGGCCGTCCGGCGGGGCGGGCATCGTGCGGAGCTGCGCGGCCAGTTCCAGAAGGCCGATGCCACGGTCCGTGCCGGCGATGCTGAAGCGCCCCGAGGAAAACTCGATGTCCTCCGCCGAGGCCTCCAGCACGTGGCCGGCGAGCTTGCGCCCGCGCTCGATCACCTGCGCGCTGGCGGTGGAGAGCGCCGTGCCGCTCGCCATCATGGAGCGCGAGCCGCCCGTGCCGCCGCCGGCGATCAGCAGGTCGCTGTCGCCCTGCATCAGCCGGATGCGGTCGAAGGGAATGCCGAGGCGGTCCACCAGCACCTGGGCGAAGGGCGAGGCGTGGCCCTGGCCGTAGTCGAGCGTGCCGGTGAGGATGGTGACGCCGCCGTCCTCGTCGAAGCGGATGCCACCCATTTCCTTGGACGGCGGCGCCGTCACTTCCAGGTAGTGGCCGATGCCGATGCCGCGCAGCCGGCCGCGGCGGCGGGCCTCGGCGCGGCGGGCGGGGAAGTCGTCCCAGTCGGCCGCGGCCAGCGCCTCCTCCAGGATCGCCGGGAAGTCGCCGCTGTCGTAGTGCATGCCGGACGGCGCGTCATAGGGGATCTGGTCGGCGCGGATGTGGTTGCGGCGGCGAAGCTCCACGCGGTCGATGCCCATCTCGCGCGCGGCCGTGTCGACCAGGCGCTCCATGTAGTAGTTGCCCTCGGGCCGCCCCGCGCCGCGATAGGCGCCCACGGGAGTGGTGTTGGTCAGCACGCAGCGCGTGGAGACCTCCACCAGCGGCGTGCGGTAGACGCCGATGACGTTCTTCACGGTGTTGGCGGTCGAGGGCAGCGTGGTCGCGTTGGAAAGATAGGCGCCGAGGTTGCCGAAGCCGGTCAGGCGCACCGCGAGGAAGTGGCCCTCGGCGTCCAGCGCCAGTTCGCCCACCATGTCGTGGTCGCGGCCGTGGCTGTCCGACAGGAAGCTCTCGGAGCGCGTGTCCGTCCACTTCACGGGGCGGCCCAGCGCGCGGGCCGCGTGCAGCAGGGCCGGGTATTCGGGATAAACGCTCGCCTTCATGCCGAAGGAGCCGCCGACGTTGCCGGTGAGCATGCGCACGGCGTCCACCTCCACGCCCATGACCTTGGCGAGGCCGCCGCGCATGCCGAAGACGCCCTGGCTGCCGGCGCGCAGCACGTAGCGGCCGTCCTCGAAGGTTCCGATGGCCGAGCGCGGCTCCATCGGCGAGACGACGACGCGGCTGTTGCGGATGGGCAGGCGCACGACATGGGCGGCGCGGGCAAAGGCGGCGGCGACGGCCTCGGCGTCGCCGTAGTGGAAATCGACCACGACGTTGCCGGGCACGGCCTCGTGCAGGAGGGGGGCGCCCGGGGCCACGGCATCCCGCCCCTCGGTCACGGCGGGCAGGGCATCCACGTCGAGCATCACGGCCTCGGCGGCGTCGCGGGCCTCCTTGGCGGTTTCGGCCACCACCATGGCCACGGGGTCGCCGACGAAGCGCACCTTGTCCGTGGTCAGCACGGGCTGGCGCGGCAGGTGGGGCGGGCTGCCGTCCCGGTTCTTCTGGCCGACGTTGAGCGACATGGGGCCGACGCCGGCGGCCTCGAGGTCGGCGCCGGTGACGATGGCGAGCACGCCGGGCATGGCGCGGGCGGCCTCGGTGCCGATGCCGCGGATGGTGCCGTGGGCGAAGGGGCTGCGGACCATCACGGCATGGGCCTGGCCGGGCAGGGAAAGGTCGTCGCTGTAGCGCCCCTCGCCCCGCAGCAGCACCGGGTCCTCCTTGCGGGAAACGGGCTGGCCGATGCCGAACTTCAGCCGGGAGGGGTCGAGCGGAAGGTTCATGCGGGGGTCCTGATCAGCGGCGGGGGCGGCGCGCGCCCCTTCACCCCCCAAGGTGGGCGGTGATGCTGCGGCGCGAAACCCCCCTCCCCTTCCCTATCCGGGGCGTCGCGGGTTCCGGCCCCGGTACTCGCGGCTTTCCAGCAGGATCTCGCGCACCCGGCGCACCGAGTAGCGGCCGGCCAGGTCGTCCACCGCGGCCTCCTCCGGGGTGCGGTCCAGCAGGAAGCGGTAGAGGGTCACCACGTCCTCCCGCGTGGCCGGGCGGTCGCGCTCCAGGCGGAGGCGGAGCTGTTGCTCCAGCAGCCCCGCCAGGCGGTGCTGGCGGTAGTGCTCGTGGCGCTTGCGGGGTTCCTCGATGATGGCGGTCACCTCCGAGGCGGCCTCGGGCGCCAGGTGGTGCTCCGGACCGCGCACCCATTCCATGCGGTCATAGCCCATCTCGCGGAACTTCGCGGCGCTGAAGGAGGCGCCCTCGGCGCCGATGTAGCGGGCGAAACACACATCGGTCATCACACGGGCGATGCCCAGGGCGTTGCAGCCGAGCGTCTTCACCGCGTCCTGCGAGGAAAAGCCGCCCGCGACCGGCAGGCTCTCCATCCAGCGGAAGATCGCGACGTCGTCGCGAAAGGCGTAGTCCGCGCCCTCCAGGATGCGGTCATAGGGGGCGAGCCATTCCCGCAGGCGCCGCCAGGGCTCGCGCTTCAGGCCGAAGGCCCAGTGGTGCTGGAGCATCAGCAGGTGGGCGGCGGGGCCGGGCGGCATGGCGGCGTGGTCGCCGTAACAGGCGAAGTAGCCGATCCGGGGGTCCTGGTCCGACAGCGCGCGCAGCTCCTCCATGATCCGGAGGTAGTCGGGGCCCAGCTCGAGGTCGTCCTCGAAGAAATAGGCGCAGTCGCGGTCCAGCGTCTCGAAGGCCAGGGTCTCGCCGCGGCGGATGTTGACGGAGATGCCGAGGTTGTCCGGGCTCGCCAGCACCTCCCCGCGGGGGAAATGGGTGCGGAAGGCGGCCACCGAGGCCTGGATCTCCGCGTCCTCCGCGTAGCGCAGGCCGCTGCGGGGAGAGACGGGACCGTCCTGCAGCAGAAAGACGCGGCGCGGGTCCAGCATGATGCCGTCCTGGCGCAGCAGGGAGGCGCAGACGCGCGCCAGGTAGTCCGGGCGCTTGAAGGCGAAAAGAACGACGGGCACGTCCAGCAGGCGGGGCTGGGGGCGGAGGTGCAGGGAGGGAAATGCCGGGCGGCCGCTCATTCCGGGTTCTTCTGGCAGAGGGGGGGCGGGAGGGTTGGCAACGGGGTCAGTCCTCGCGGCCCATCTCCAGGGCGCGGGCATAAACCTGGCGGCGCGGCAGGCCGGTCGCGGTGGCCACCATGGCCGCGGCGTCACGCAGGGACTGGCCGGCGGCCAGCGCCGCGCGCAGGCGCTCCTCCACCTCGTCGGCGCCGCCCGTCGCCTCGGGCGCGGGACCCACCACCACCACGATCTCGCCGCGGGCGGGCTGCGCGGCGTAATGGGCGGCCAGCTCGGGCAGGGTGGCCCGCCGCACCTCCTCGAAGCGCTTGGTGAGTTCGCGCGCCACCGCCGCCGGGCGGCCGCCGAAGCCCTCCGCCAGGGAGGCCAGGCATTCGGCCAGCCGGTGCGGGGCCTCGAAGAAGATCAGCGTGGCCGACAGCCCGGCGCCCTCGGCGGCGCGCAGGCGGCCGATCGCCTCCGCGCGGGCGGCGGCGCGGGGGGGCAGGAAGCCCATGAACAGGAAGGGCTGCGGCGGCAGGCCGGAAAGCGTCAGCGCCATGACCGCCGCGTTGGGGCCGGGCACGGCCGAGACATGGGCGCCGGCCTCCATGGCCGCGCGGGCCAGGCGGAAGCCGGGGTCGCTGACCAGGGGGGTGCCGGCATCCGAAACCAGCGCCAGCCGCGCCCCGGCGAGCAGGCGCTCGAGCAGGCGCGGGACCTCGCGCGCCTCGTTGTGGTCATGCAGGGCCGCCAGCGGGGCGCCGATGCCGTGGCGGGCGAGGAGCGGCGCGGTGACCCGGGTGTCCTCGCACAGGATGAGGTCGGCCCCGCGCAGGGTCACGACTGCGCGGGGGGAAAGGTCCCCCAGGTTGCCGATGGGGGTCGCGACCAGCCATAACCCAGGAGCCAGCCCGGCGGACGCGCCGACGGACGCGCCGATTGACGCGCCGATTTCCGGGCTCCCGGCACCCGATTCGCCACCAGAAGGGGCCTCGCGTGGATCCTCACCCGTTCCGGGCCCCGGCCCTGTTCCGCCTTCCGCTTCGTCATTCATCCCGGCGCCCTGCAAGCCGTCATCCCCGCCTTGGCGCCCTGGCGGCGCTGCTGGCGGTTGTGGGGCTCGCGGCCTGCGCCCCGCAAGGGCCGCGCGGGGGATACTACGGCTACGGCCAGCCGGCGCCGCTGTTCGGCGGGCCGGCGGCGCCGGCCGAGCCGGTTCCGGCCCGCGTCGCGCTGCTGCTGCCCATGAGCGGGCCGCAGGCGGCGCTGGGCCCGGCCATGCTGAACGCGGCCACCATGGCGCTGTTCGAATCCGGCGCGCGCGGGGTGGAGCTGGTGCCGCGCGACACCCGGGGCTCGGCGGCCGGCGCCTCGGAGGCCGTGCGCTCGGCCCTGGCGGACGGGGCGCGGGTGGTGGTCGGGCCGCTGACGGGGGCCGAGACCACGGCCGCGGCCGGCCAGGCGCGGGCGGCCGGCGTGCCCGTGCTGGCCTTCACCAACGACGTGGAGCAGGGCGGCAACGGCGTCTGGGTGACGGGCATCACGCCCTCCCAGCAGGTGCGGCGGCTCGTGGCCTCGGCCCAGGCGGGCGGGGTCCGCCGCGTGGGGCTGGCGGGGCCGGAGGGTGCCTTCACGCGCCAGCTCGCGAACGCGCTGCGCAACGCCTCGCGCGAGGCCGGGATGTCGGCCCCGGTGATCGTGACCTATCCGGCCAGCGCCTCCCGACCGCAGGCGGCCGGGCAGATGGTGGCCCAGGCGGGGACGGAGGGCATCGGCCTGCTGATGCTGGCCGACAGCGGGGCGCAGGCGCGGGAAATGGCGGCGGCCCTGGCGGCGGCCGGGCTGGGGGCACCGCAGACGCGCCTCGGCGGTCCCACGCTCTGGGCCGGCGACGCCACCCTGGCCTCCGAGCCGGCGCTGGCGGGGGCGCTGATCCCGGGCCCCGACCCGGGCGCGCGCAGCGCCTTCGAGGCGCGCTACCAGTCCTCCTTCGGGGAGCGGCCGCCGCGGCTGGCGGCCACGGCCTACGACGCCACCTCGGCCGCGCTGCGCTCGGTGCGGCCCGGCGACCCGAACGCCCCGGCGGCGCTGCCGGTGGGCGAGCCGTTGCAGGGCGCGGACGGGGCCTTCCGGCTGCTGCCCACCGGCCAGTTGCAGCGGGCGCTGGCGGTTTATGCCCTGACGCCCGGGGCCGAGCCGCAGATGGTGGAGCCGCCGGTGCTGCCCGGCGCCGCCGGGTCCTGACGGGCAGCCCATGATTCCGCCGCGGATGGCGTGAGCACCGGCCGGCCATCGCCCGGCGACCTGCTGCGGATGGCCGGGCTGTTCGGCGCGGCGCCGGGGCTGGTGCTGGCGCTGCTGGCGGCCACGGGGCGGGCCGAGCCCGGCGCCGTCCTGCTGGGCCTGGCGGCGACATCGGCGGCGGCGCTGCTGCTGGCGCGGTTCTGGCTGGGGGTGCTGGCACGGCTGGAGGAGGGGTTGCGGGTCGCGGCCGGGGGCGGCCTTCCCGCCCCGCCCGGCCGCGGCCTGCCGCGGGCGGCGGTGCGGCTTTCCGTGGCGGCCGCGCGGCTTTCCCGCGACCTGGCGGAGCGCGAGGCCACCGTCGGCCGGCTGCGCGAGGCCGATGCCGCCATCATCGAGGCGCTGCCCGACCCGCTGATCGTGCTGGCGGAGGACCGCCGCCCGCTCCGCGCCAACGCGGCGGCGCGGCGCTTCTTCGGTGCCGGGGGGGAAGGCCGGGCGGATGCCGCCGCCTTTCTGCGCCACCCCATCATCGCCGGGGCGGTGGACCGGGCGCTGGCGGAGGGGGTGGCGCAATCGGCCGAGGCCGTGCTGCCCGTGCCGGTGGCGCGCGACCTGTCCACCCAGGTGATCCCGCTGGACCCGCCGCTGTCGGATCGCGGGCGGCTGCTGGTGGTGCTGGCGGACCGCACCCAGGCACGGGCGGCCGAGCGGATGCGGGCCGATTTCGTGGCCAATGCCAGCCATGAGCTGCGCACGCCGCTGGCCTCCATCATGGGCTTCGTGGAAACGCTCCGCGGCCCGGCGGAGGGCGATGCGGAGGCGCGCACGCGCTTCCTGGCCATCATCGCCGAGCAGGCCGAGCGCATGCGCCGGCTGATCGAGGACCTTCTGGGCCTGTCGCGCATCGAGATGACGGAGCACCAGGCGCCGACCGGCGAGGCGCGCCTGGACTCGCTGGCGCGGGGCGAGGCGGAGGCGCTGGCGCCGATCTTCGCGGCACGGGGGGCGAGGCTGGAGCTGGACCTGTCCCCCGCCACCGCCGCCCCGGCCGACCCCGGCCAGCTCGCCCAGGTGCTGCGCAACCTGATGGAGAACGCGGTGCGCTACGGGCGGGAAGGGGGGCGGGTGGTGCTCTCGGTCCGCGCCATGCCGGTGGCGGAGGGCGGGCTGCCGCCGGGGGTGCTGCTGCAGGTGGCCGATGACGGGCCGGGCATCGCGCGCGAGCACATCCCGCGGCTGACCGAGCGCTTCTACCGGGTGGATTCCGGGCGGGCGCGGGGCGCGGGCGGCACGGGTCTCGGGCTCGCCATCGTGAAGCACATCGTCTCCCACCACCGCGGGCAGTTGCTGATCGAGAGCGAGCTGGGCCGGGGGACGACCATGCGGGTGTGGCTTCCGGGGGGCTGACGGAATCCTTCGCCGGCCCGGGCCCCTGCCCTGCCTTGACGCCGCCACCTCCGGGCGGGACACCCCGCGCGCACCCCCAACGAGCCCCCGGCACTCCAACCGCCGGCCGGCCAGGAAACCCGTTCCATGCAGCGCGTCTTCTCGGGCATCCAGCCCTCCGGCGTCCCCACCCTCGGCAACTACCTGGGGGCCATCCGCAACTGGGTGCCGATGCAGGACACGCACGAGGCGATCTTCTGCGTGGTGGACCAGCACGCCATCACCCAGTGGCAGGACCCGCGCGAGCTGACGCGCCAGACGCGCGACATGGCCGCCGCCCTGCTGGCCTGCGGGCTGGACCCCGCGCGCTGCACGCTGTTCGTGCAGTCCCACGTCCACGCGCACACGCGGCTGGCCTGGATCTTCAACTGCGTGGCGCGGATCGGCTGGCTGAACCGCATGACGCAGTTCAAGGACAAGGCCGGCAAGGACCGCGACAACGCCGGCGCCGGGCTCTACGTCTATCCGAACCTGATGGCCGCCGACATCCACGCCTATCACGCGACGCGCGTGCCCGTGGGCGAGGACCAGAAGCAGCACCTGGAGCTGGCCAACGACATCGCCGAGAAGTTCAACCACGACTACGGCGTGGAGTTCTTCCCGCATATCGACCCGCACATCATGGGGGTTGCCGCGCGCGTGATGAGCCTGCGCGACGGCACGAAGAAGATGAGCAAGTCGGACCCCTCCGACCAGTCGCGCATCAACCTTTCGGACGATGCGGACACGATCTCGCTCAAGATCCGGCGCGCGAAGACCGATCCCGAGCCGCTGCCCTCCGAGATGCAGGGGCTGGAGAACCGGCCGGAGGCGCGGAACCTGGTGGGCATCCTCGCCGCCGTCACCGGCACGACGCCCGAGGAGGTGCTGCGCCAGCACGGCGGCCAGGGCTTCGGCACCTTCAAGGGCATCCTGGCCGATGCGCTGACCGCGCATCTCTCGCCCATCGCCGCCGAGACGCGGCGCCTGCTGGACGACCCGGGCGCGGTGGACGCGCTGCTGCGGCAGGGCGCGGAGCGCGCGCGGGCGATCGCGGAGCCGATCGTGGCGAGGGCGGAGGAGCTGGTCGGCTTCCTGCCGCCGCGCTGAGCCCGGCCCTGCCGTGCTGAAGGGCATCCTCACCGTCGGAAGCTGGACGCTGGCGAGCCGCGCGCTGGGCTTCCTGCGCGACATGCTGATCGCGGCGAGCCTCGGCGCCGGGCCGATCGCCGATGCCTTCTTCATCGCGCTCAAGCTGCCCAACCTGTTCCGCCGGCTGTTCGGGGAGGGTGCCTTCAACGCTGCCTTCGTGCCGGCCTTCGCGGGCACGCTGGCGGTGTCCGGGCCCGCCCAGGCCCGGGCCCTGGCCGAACGCATGTCCACGCTGATGACGCTGTGGCTGACGCTGCTGACGGTGCTGGGCATCATCTTCATGCCGCAGGTGATGCGGGCGCTGGCGCCGGGCTTCGTCGACGAGCCCCTGCGCTTCCAGCTCGCGGTCGAGATGACGCGGATCACCTTTCCCTATCTGGTGTTCATCTGCCTGACGGCGCTGGTCTCGGGCGTGCTCAACGGGCTGGACCGCTTCGGCGCCGCCGCCGGGGCGCCGGTGCTGTTCAACATCCTGTCCATGGCGGCCCTCTTCGCGCTGACGCCCTTCGTGGCCACGCCCGGGCACGCGCTGGCCTGGGGGGTGACGATCTCGGGGGCGGCGCAGCTCCTGCTGGTCTGGGTGGCGGCGGCGCGGGCGGGGATGCCGATGCGGATCGTCTCGCGCCCCAGCATGACGCCGGAGGTGCGGACGGTGCTGCGGCGCATGGGCCCCGGGCTGATCGGAGCGGGGGTGACGCAGCTCAACCTGGCAGTGGACGTGATCATCTCGTCCCTGCTGCCGGCGGGGGCCGTGTCCTACCTCTATTACGCCGACCGGATCGGGCAGCTTCCGCTCGGCGTCATCGGGGCGGCGGTGGGCACGGCGATGCTGCCGCTGCTGTCCAAGCAGCTGCGGGGCGGCAAGCCCCTGTCCGCGCACCGCACCATGAACCGCGCGCTGGAATTGTCCCTGGCCCTCGCCCTGCCGGCGGCGGCGGCGCAGGCGCTGCTGGCCTGGCCCATCATCTCCGGCCTGTTCATGCGCGGCGCCTTCGGGGAGCTGGAGGCGGCGGCAACGGCGGCGGCGCTGACGGCCTATGCGCTGGGGCTGCCCGCCTTCATCCTGGTGAAGGCCTTCGTGCCCGGCTTCTTCGCGCGCGGCGACACGGCGACGCCGGTGAAGATCGGGCTGGCCGTGGTGGCGCTGAACCTCGCGCTCAACCTCGTGCTGACGCGCTACCTCGCGCATGTGGGCATCGCGCTGTCCACGGGGATCTCGGCCTGGGTGAACGTGGCCGCGCTGGCCTTCCTGCTGCGGCGCCGCGCGGCCTGGCGGCCGGACCGGCGGCTGCGCCGGCGCCTGCCGCGGCTGCTGATCGCGACGCTGGCGATGGCGGTGGTGCTGCTGGCGCTGCGCGCGCTGGTGCCGGAGCCCGTGGGCTCCTCGGCGCGGCTGGCCGTGCTGGCGCTTTATGTCGGGGCGGGGCTGGTGACCTATTTCGGGGTGGCGCAGGCCATCGGCGGGCTGCACCTGGCGGAGATCCGGCGGCGGCGCGCCTGAGCCGCCCTCCTTTCCTTAGGGGATGCGGGACAGGCCGCCGGCCGAGGCGATGCGCGCGTTCAGCGTCACGCTGCGCGAACCGCGCGTGAGGAGCACGCCGTCGTCGGCGATGCGCGAAACCTGCCAACCCCCCACCTCGTCGCCCACCGCGACGCGGACGACGCGGTCGTCCGGCAGGCGCAGCAGGGCCACCGCTACGCCGGCCTGGAGCACGATGCCGGCCGCCGCCAGCGGCGGGGGTGGCTCCGGCTCGCGGCGCGTCGCGACGGGCGTGGCCAGGACGGGCGGGCGGCGGTCCTGGGCGAAGAGGGGGCGCGCGACCTGCTCCGCCCAGGGGCCGCGGGGCGGCTCCGGCAGGGCGGCGACGGGCGCGTAGCCACCGGCCGCCGTGCCTGCGCCGGGCGGGGGCGGCAGAACGGGCGCCTCCCGCGTCACGGCCAGCGCGGCCAGGCCCGCGCAGGCCGCGAGCAGAAGCAGCGGGCGGGCGCTCATGGCCGCGCCTCCTCGCGCCGCAGGGCCCGCAGGTGAAGCTGGGCGTCGAGCGGGCGGCGGGTGCCGACCCCCGCCACGGCCAGGGTGAGGGATTCCACCTGGATCAGCGACCGCCCGGCCTCCAGCTCCGCCAGGATGGCCTGCAGCCCTTCCGGGCCAACCTGCAGCCGCGCGCGGATGCCGATCATGCCGGAGGCGCGGTCCTCGGGCAGGGTTTCCAGGCTCTGCACGGTGCCGCGGTGGCGGGCGGCGGCCTCGCGCAGGCGGCGCTGCAGCTCGGCGCCGGCCAGGGCATGGCTGGCGGCGGTGGGAAGGTCCGCGGCCCCGGCCAGGGCCTGCCGCAGGGCCTCGCCCTCCGCGGCGAGCGCGGGCTCGCGCGCGGCGACGGCGGTGGCGCGCGCCTCCATCGCCAGCGCTTCCCCGATCCGGTCGGACAGCGCGGCGCGGGCCGAGAGCCAGGGATCGACCAGCAGCAGCCAGAGCAGCAGCGGCGGCAGCAGGAGCAGCGCGAGGGCGGCCGCGCGCCGCGCCCCCGGTGACAGGGGGGTGGGCGAGAGGGCGGTCACCGCGCCACCACCTGCACCGGCGCCACCGGAAGGGCGGCGTCCGGCACGACGCGCATGGCGAGCTGGAAGCGGTCCGCCGTGTCGCGCGGGCCGCGGGTGAGGGGGGCGGCGAAGCGCACCTCCCGGAGGATGGGGGAGGCGTCGAGCACCTCCAGCAGGGCGTCGGGGCGGGCAGCGAAGCCGGACACGGAAAGCTGGCTGCCCGTCAGGCGCAGTTCGGTCAGCCAGGCGTCGTCGGGCAGGCGCTGGGCCAGGTCCTCCAGCACCGCCACGGCGGCGGGGCGGCCGCTGCGCAGCGCCATGGCGGCGGACAGCCGGCCGCGCGCCTCGTCCACCCCGGCCTGCAGCGTCAGCACGCGCTCCGCCGCCGTGCGGGCGGCGACGGCGCGGGCCTGGACGGCGTCCAGCACGGCCTGCTGGCGGCTGAGCTCGTCGTGGCCGAGCTGGAGCAACAGGAGCGCGGCGGCCAGCGCCAGCGCCGCCTCCACCCGGCCGCGCCAGCCGCGGCGGGGCGGGCTCAGCGCGTCGAGCGGGATGGCCGGCCACTCGGCGGCGGGATCGGGGCGGGCCTGGATGGGGGCCCGGGCACCGAGCGCGCGGAGCGCCCCCGCGGCGGCAGCCACCATGGCGCGCGGCAGGATCGCGGCCTCCACCTCGATGCCCTGGGAATCCGGCAGGCGGCGCAGCACGCGGTGGGACCAGACCACCTCCTCGGCGGCGAAGGGGACATGCTGCTCCAGCTCGAAGCCGAGCACCGCGTCCAGGCGCGGCTCGGCGACGGCGGGCAGGCGCAGCACCCGCGTCATGATCCAGGCGGAGGGAATGGCGACCACCAACCGGTCCTCGGCGCACATGGCGCGGGCGATCGGACCCTTGGGCACGACGCCTTCCGCCGGGGCGAGGGGATGCCAGGCGCCCCGTTTCGCGCGGGCCAGGATGGGGGAGCCGCCGCGCAGGTCCAGGATGGTGCGGGGGCCGGCGGCGCGGAGGGAGGCGGGCAGCATGCCCAGCAGCTCCCGCCGCCACCACCGGAGAAAGGCCGCGCCCCGGGACAGCAGGGAGGCGAGGTCCGCGCGCTGGATCATCGGGAGGATCCTCCGTTGCGGGGGGCCGAAGGGGCGGCGTCCGCCGGGGCGGTGGAGGCGGGGCGGGCGAAGCGGGGGGCGACCACCAGGGGCGGCCATTGGCGGGCCGCGCCGGGCGGGTCGTCGCGGAACTCGACGGTCAGCTCGACCAGCGTGGGCAGCAGGGCGGCGTCCGACCAGCTTTCCCGCCAGGCAACGGGCTCCGACGGGCGGGGCGCGCCGAAATAGCGCAGGCGCAGGGCGGCGACGTCGTCCAGCAGCACGCGCCCGGCCGCCCCCTCCCCGCCCTGGGCCGT
The DNA here is from genome assembly GCF_042433125.1 of Muricoccus vinaceus. NCBI lineage: Bacteria > Pseudomonadati > Pseudomonadota > Alphaproteobacteria > Acetobacterales > Roseomonadaceae > Muricoccus > Muricoccus vinaceus. The sequence continues at coordinate 149,105 of NZ_JBHLVZ010000083.1, forward strand.
GGCCGGCGCGGCGGAAAGGGGACGCCAGAAGAGGCGCAGCGCGCCCTCCGCGCGGCGGAGTTCCAGCAGGGCGGGGCCGGGCAGGCCGAAGCGGGGGGGAAGCTCGGCGGGAAAGGTCAGGCGCTCGGGGCCTCCCTCGAACAGAAGGGCGGCCTGTCCGCGGCGCCCCTCGCCCAGGCTGGGCAGGGCGGCGGAAAGGCGGAGGCGGAGAAGATCCTGCGCGGCGCCGACCGCGCCGGGATCCGCCCCCGCCGAGGCGGCGGCGCGGCCGACCAGGCCCAGCGCGGACAGGCCGAGGGCCGCCACGAGGCCGAGCAGGACAAGGCCCACCAGGGTTTCCGCCAGGGTCATGCCGGGGCGAGCCAGAGGCGTCACGGCCGGGCCTCCGCCGGGGGGCCGGGCCGCAGCGTGTGCAGCACCACCGTGCCGACCGCGACCCGGACGGGCCGGAGCGCGAGGCCCTCCGGGCCTTCCTCCCCCCGGCCGATCTCCAGGGCCCATCGGCCGCCGGCCCAGCGGCCCTCGCGCAGGCCTTCCCGCGCCAGGCCGGGCGGGGCCTGGGCGTCCAGGATGGACTGGGCCATCAGCACGGCGGACAGCTCCGCCTCGCGCTCCCCCTTGGCGCGCAGGGCATTGCCCAGGGGCGGCATCACCGCGGCGATGGCGCCGCCGATCACCAGCAGCGCCACCAGCGCCTCCACCAAGGTGAAGCCGGGCAGGGTAAAGCCGGGCTTCGCGGTCGGGCGGGGGTCAGGGCAGGGCGCGGACAAGGCCGGTCATCCAGTCCACCTCCACCCCCGCCGAGGCCGCGCCGGAGGCGAGGCGCACGCGGCCGCCGGTGGAGCCGCCCTCGGCGTCGAAGCGCAGCGCGATGCGGCCCTCGCCATCGGCCTCCTCCCGGGCGCCGTCCACCACCAGGGCGGCGCCGGCCGGAACCCGGCCGATGCGGTTGCCGCCCACGCGGTGGAAGCTGCCCTGCGCCGTGTCGAACACCACGCGCGCGTCGCGCCCGGTGCGGCGGGCCTCGGCGCGGGCCTCGCGCAGCATGGCCCCGGCGTCGTCGGCCGCGGCGCGGAGAAGGCCGCCACGCCCGGCGCCCAGCAGGCGCGGCGCGGCGGTGGCGGCGAGCGCCATGATCAGCAGCACCACCAGCATTTCGAGAAGGGTGAAGCCGGGCGCGCGCACGGGGTCACCAGCTCGTCACGTCGCGGTCCTCGCCGGTGCCGCCGGCGCGGTCGTCCGCGCCCAGGGTGAAGAGGTCATAAACCCCGTTCTCCCCGGGAAAGCGGTAGCGGTAGGGGCGGGACCAGGGGTCCTGGAGCTGGTCGGCCTTGCGCACATAGGGCCCGTTCCAGCGGTCCACCCCGGAGGGGCGCTGCATCAGGGCGGCCAGCCCTTCCTCCCGCGTGGGGTAGCGGCCGACATCCAGCCGGTAGAGGTCCACCGCCGTCATCAGGCCCTGGAGCTGGAGCTTGGCCGCGTCGTGCTTGGCGCCGCCGAGATAGCGCATGGCCTGGGGCGCCGCGACGGAGGCGAGCAGGCCGAGGATCACGAGCACGACCAGGAGTTCCACCAGGGTGAAGCCCGGGCGCGCCGCGGTCCGGCGGAGCCTTGCGAAGCGGAGGTGCCCGAGGGCCGCCATGGACGGCCAGGTGCGGATGGTGTGTTGCATGTTGTTGGTTCCTCCCCTTCCTGGCCCGCCCGCCGCGGCCCTCAGGGCGCGGGCGGGGGTATGAGGCCCGCGCCGCCGATATCCGCCGTCCACACCGCGACCGATCCCGCCCTGGCGCCGCCGGCCAGCCGCAGCCCGGGCAGCGAACCGGGCTCAAAGGTCTCCGGCGCACCGAGGACGGCCGCGATCCGGTCCCGCGTCACGTCCCGCCCGGCGCGGCGCAGGGCTTCCACCACCACCTCCCCCGCCGCGTGGCCGAGGCGGCCGGGCAGGCCGGATTGCCGGGCGGGGCCGGCGGCGAAGCGCTCGGCCGGGGCACCGGCGCCGATGCCGGCGGGAACGCCGATCCCCACCCGGAGCGGGCGTCCCAGGGCCTGGGCCAGGTCCGGTGCCTCAGCACCCCCGGCGGCGCCGGGCAGCAGCACGGGCAGCGGGCCGTTCCGCAGGGCCTGCACGGCCGAGAGCGCCGCGGGCGGCGCCAGCAGCAGCAGCACGCCGGAGGCCTCGGCGGCGGCAACGGGGAGGTCGGCGGGGGAGACCACGCGGGGCTCGTCGTCCGAGACCTGGGCGATGCGCGCGGCGATCGCGTCGGCCAGGCGGCGCTGGTCCGGACTGGCCGCCACCACCAGCGCGCGGCCGGGCTCGGGCAGGCCGCCGAGAAGGGCCGCGCCTTCCTCCACGATGCCGGGCAGCAGGGCGAAGGACAGCGGCGGCGGGGCGGCGGTGGCGCGCGCGTTGAGCACGGGAACCCGCGCGGCCGTGGCGGCGCCCGCCGCCGCCGCCGCGACCTCGCCGGGGAGCGCGGAGACGATGGCCAGCGGGGACTGGGCCAGCAGGCGCTCGGCCGCCGCGCGGGCGTCGCCGGGGCGGGCGACGGTGGCGCGGAGCACGCCGGGCCTGCGGCCGAAGACGCCCTCCGGCGCGGCGGCGGCCAGCGCGGCCTCGAAGGCGGCGGCGAAGGCGTCGCCCGCACGGCCGGGCGGCAGGAGGAGGCCGATGCGGACCAGGCTGTCCTCCACCCCAGGGAGCGGGCGGGTGTCGAGCGCGCGCAGAAAGGCGACGAGGTTGCGCCCGTCCTCGATGGACAGGGCGTAGCGCGGCATCACGTTGTCCAGCGCCCGGCCGCCGGCGCCGATGCCCTGCACCACCGCGCGCAGCGCGGAGGGCTCGTCATAGGCGGGGCGGGCGGCGCTGGCGCGGGACAGGGCGGACCAGGTGATGGCGGGCGGGGCGACGCCCGCCTCGGCCGCCCGGCCGGCGCCCTCCGCCCCGTGGCAGGTGGCGCAGGGCAGGGCGGAGGCGGACACGGTGTTGCCGCTGGCGACCGTGGCGCGCGGCGCCTCGCCGCCCAACCGGGTGCCGGACGTGAAAAGAGCCTCGCCGCCCAGCAGCGCGGCGGCGTCCGCCAGCGCGGGGGCGCCGGTCAGCAGCAGGGCGGTGGCCAGCAGGGCGGGCGCGAGCAGGCAGCGTCCGGGCGGGTTGAGCGTGTGGCGGCGGGGTGCGGGCAGGCCAGGTTCGGGCCGCGCCTTGCCCGGCGGCGGAAGGGGGGCCGTGGCGCTCAGCTCGTGCATGCTGCGGCATCCACCGCGCGCGGCACGAGGGAGAAGTCGGCCAGCTGGGCGCCGGCGGCCTCGGGCGGCAGGTCCGGGCGCAGCTTGGCCCAGCGCCGCGCGGCCACGTTGCCGCCCAGCATCAGCGTGGTGTGCTGGTCGGGCCGCGCCTCGTTCACGGTCTGCCCGAGGCGGCGCGCGACGTCGCGCAGGTCCGCGGGGGCGCCGGTCAGCAGCACCCAGTCGGCATAATCGCCGAAGCGGGCGGCCCAGGCCTTGAGCTTTTCCGGCCGGTCGGTGCGCGGATCGGTGCTCAGGTGGACGATGCGGGGCGGCGCGCCGGCGCGCGCGGCGGCATCGGCGATCTGCAGGGAGCGCGCGGCCAGCAGCGGGCAGGCATCGGGGCAGCTGGTGAAGATCCAGCCCACCAGCACCGTGCGGTCGCGCAGCACGTCCTCGTAGAAGCGCACGGGCTGGCCGTGCTGGTTGATCAGCACGCGGTTGCTGAAATACTCGCGCTCGCGCCGGTCGCATTCCAGGGCCGCGGCCGGATCCGGGCGTAGGCCACCCAGGAGAAGGGCGGGGGCGGCGAGCAGCAGGCCGCGGCGGGCGATCGGGTTCATGCCTGCGTTCTCGCGGCCAGGGCGGCTTCAACGGCGGCGGCGATCGCCTCGGCGCCGGGCATGCCCGGCAGGCGGCGCAACTCGCCGCGCAGGGGATCCAGCACCACCACCATGGGGGCGTGGTCGGCATTGCCCGCCGCCGGGCCTCCCAGGCGGCGCAGCACGAGGTCGAGCGAGGCCGGGGGCAGGTTCACGAAGTCCCAGCCCGGCCCCGCGCCGAAGCGCCGGGCATAGCGGGCCAGCTCCTCCGGCGTGCCGCCGATGGGGTCGAGCGCGAGGCTCAGCAGCCCGGCCTCCCCGGCCAGGCGCGGGCCGAGGAGGGACTGCGCGCCCGCCATGCCCGCGGAGATGATGCTGCACACGGTGGAGCAGTCGGTCAGAACGAAGTCGATCGCCACCACGCGGCGCCCGATCACCTCCGACACCAGGCGGCGGCGGCGCTGGCTGGCGTCCACCACGCGGGCATCGGGCAGGGGGCCGCGCAGGCGGTCGGTCGCGCCCGCTGCGGGCGGGAGCGGCACGGCCGGGGCGGCATGGCCCTCATGCGCCAGGGCGGGGGGGGCCGCGGCCAAGGCGGACGCGGCGCCGAGCAGAACCAGCGCCCGGCGGCGGGAGATCGGGTTCATGGGGCCACCGCACGGAGCAGGATGGTGGGAAGGGTGCCCGGCTCGAGGCCGAGCGAGGGGGATTCGACGTAAAGCGTGACCGGCCCGGCGCGCGGCGGCGCCACGCCCGCCACCTCGTAGAGGCCGTCGCCCAGCGGGCGCATGGGGAGCTGGGCCTGCCAGTGGCCGACGAACTGCACCACGCGGGCGGAAAGATCCCCGGCCTCGCGCCAGGCGCCCTCCTCCTCCGGGCCCTGGATGCGCAGGCGGAGAGAGGCGGGGGCGCCGGCCTGCAGGGTGCGTGCGGCCGGCCCGGCGCCGTTGCCCGCGAGTTCCAGCCTGAGGCGGCGGCTGAGCGGGAGAACCTCCTCCCCGCCCACCTCCGCCTCGAAGCAGTGGAGGAAGCTGTTGCCCTGAAGGAGCACGGGCAGGACGTAGCGGCCCGCGGCGGGAAAGATGCCGTCGGTCTCGAACTGGCCGGGGGCGGTCTCGCGCAGCCCGCGGTCGAGCGGGGCGATGGCCAGGGGGCGGCCGCGCGGCACGCGCAGCAGGCCGGCGGGCGCCGCCATGCCCTCCATGTAGACATGCACCACCCCCTCCGCCGGGGCGGCGATGAGCATGCCGGAGTCCCCCGGCGCGGAGGCGACCATGGGCCCCAGCGCCTCCCCCGGGACCAGCCCGCCCTCCCCGGCCGCGATGGTGGTCACGGCGGGGGTGCCGGACTCCCCCAGGCTGCCGAGCGCGATGAGCGCCACCGAGGCGCCGGCCTCGGACTGCACATAGGCCTGGGTGGCGCTGAAGCCGATGCGGAGCGGCGCGCCCTCCACCGGCACGCGATGGGCCACGGCGCCGCGGGCGAGGTCGATCACCGTGACCCGGTGCTCCCCGGCTTCCGGCACGAACAGAAGACGGCCCGCCGGGTCCAGGAAAAGGCCGGCGGCGCTGGCCGCGACCTCCCAGGCGGAGTCGGGGCGGCCATCCGCACGGATGGCGATCACGCGCCCGCCCGCCGCGTCCAGCAGAAGGGTGGCGCCGGCGAGGGTGGAATGCGCGACGTCGTCGAAGCCGCCGCCGAGGCCCGGCAGGGGGCGGGCCTCCTCCGCGTCCAGCAGCACGGCGCCGGCGGCGGAGGCCGCGACGGCCTGGCCGGGCCCGGTGGCCGCGAGCCGGTGCGGGCCGGGGCCGGCGGGCAGGCGCGCCGCCACCTCGCCGCTGTTGAGGTCCAGCAGCACGATCTCGGGGCCCGCGCCCTCCTCCCCGTCCTGGCCGATCCAGAGGCGGGCCGCGCCGGCCTCGTGCACCAGGCGGGCCGGGCGGCCGCCCACCGCGATGCGGCGGCGCTCCACCCAGCGCATGGCGTCGATCTCCACGACCTCGCCCTTCTCGGGCACGGAGACGTGGATGGTGCCGCGCGCCGCGTCCACCGCCCAGCCGCCGGGGCGGGCGCCGAGGTTGAGGGCGGCGAGAAGGCGGGTGCGGGCGTTGCCGCCCAGCGGGTCGATCACCTGCACCGCGCCGTTGCTGCCGAGATAGGCGAGGTGCCAGGCGTTGAAGTCCACCTCGGGCTCCCGCCCCAGGCGCTTCTCGATCAGGCCGCGCACGCGCTCGCGGCATTCCAGGGCGCGGCCGCCGCCGCGCTCGGCCCAGGCGGCGGGGCGGGCGCCGCGCAGCGGCGCGGCGGCCGAGCCGGGGTTCTCCGCGGTTGTGAAGCTCACCCGTATGCGGACGGGTTCGCCGGGCCGCAGCGCCTCCCCGTTGGGCAGCAGTTCCAGCCGCGCCTCGATGCCGCGGTCGGAGGCCGTGGCGGCGAAGGGGCCGCTGGCCAGGGCCGGCGGGGCCGCGGCCCCGCCGGCGAGCGCGAGGAGGAGGGGCAGCCCCCCTCCGGCCAAGCGGTGGGCGATGCGCGTCACGGCGTCACCCGCATGATGCCCCAGGCGCCCTGGTCGAAGGCATCGGGCCCCTGGTTGCGGAACAGGTAGTCCCCGGTGACCCCGGCGGGGCCGCCCGCCTGCTCCACCACGACGTTGTGGTGCTGCGCGGGGCCCATGGCGTCGCGGGTGCCGGAGGCCGGGGAGGGCACGTAGCCCGCCTGCGTCCGCACGCCCTCGATCCGCTGCGACGGCACGGTGCCGTTCGCGTAGGGAAGGGTGGACCAGTTGTGGCCGTGCAGGGTGAAGATCCCCGCCCGCGGGTGGCCGCCGTTCTGGAGCAGGCGGAAGCGGACCTCCTGCCCCTTGCGGGCGGTGAAGACGGGGGTGCGCGGATCGCCCCCGGCCTGGCTGTTGGAGAGCGCGTTGGCGTAGTTCACGCGCCGCAGCAGGTCCATGTTCTCACCGGGCGGGAAGCCCAGGCGGAACCACATGGGCTCGGAGCGGTAGTTGATGGCGGTGTTGCCGGCATCCTCCCAGTCCTCGGCGCCCTTGCAGCCGACGGTGGCCACGCTCTGGGGCGTTGCCGTCTCCAGGCCCTCCATGGCGCCGGAGGGGCAGACGGGCCGGCCGGCGGCGCGCAGGTTCACGTCATTCTGGAACATCACCACGAAGTCGCGGAACGTCCGCCCGCCCGGCATGGTGACGGTGGCCGCCATGCGGGTGGTGGTGTCGGTGGTCCAGCTGGAGCCCTGGGGCAGCACCACCATGCCGGCGATCAGGCCCTTGTTGCTGTGCCGGAGGCGATCCGCCGGCAGCAGGTTCAGGGCGCCGAACTCCACGGGCGTCGCCGTCAGGTCGTTGGTGGGCGACATGGTCAGCAGCCCCGCATACCAGCGGTAGGTGGTGGTCTCCCCCGGCCCAACCGTGAGCTGGCGGGCGGCATTGGCCGGCGCGCGGTTCAGGCCGACATGGATGCCCTCTCCCCGGGTCACGTCGCTGGCAAGGAGCTGCGGGCTGAAGCCGACGCGCATGGAGGGCTTGAGCTGGTTGGCGTTGAAGCGGTCCACGTTGCCCGGCAGGGCGAAGAAGCCGTGGTTGGCGGTGGCCACCACCTGGTCGGCCCAGTTGGCCGGCAGGCGGTTGGTCAGCGTCACCTCGACGCAATCCCCGGCGGCGGCGCGCAGCACCAGCGGCTCGATCGGCCGGCCGGCGATGATCTTGCCGTTGCTGAGGTCGCTGTCGAGCACGTAAAGCGCGGCCGTGGGATCGGAGAGCGGGCCGCGCTGGCCGGAATAGTTGCCCGGGCGGTCGTTGTAGACCAGGCCCTGGGCCCCGATCGCCACGTTGGCCGCGACCGCCGAAACCGCGTAGCGGCGCACCGGGGCCGCGATCGGGCAGACGCCCCGGAAGTTCGGCAGGTTGCGCGCGGTGGCCGTGGTGCCCAGCGGAACCACCGTGCCGTCGGACAGGGTGCGGTTGGTGGGTGTGCTGGGCGGGGTGTTGTTGGGCAGCGGCCGCAGGTCGGGCCGCTGGTACTCATAGGCGCGCACCAGCCCCCAGGTGCCGTGCCAGTAGCCACCCGCGCTGGCCGAGGCGGCGTAGACGTGGTCGGTGTGCGGCCCGATGTCGCCCTCGGGCGCCACCAGCGGGATCTCCATCTCGAAGTGCTCGGAGATCGCCTGGATGGACGAGGAGCGATAGCCCGAGTTCGGGTCCATCGAGTTCCACAGCCAGCGCAGGCCGCCGAAATGGATCTGGTGCATCTCCTCGTGCGCGCCGGCCATCATGCGGACCTGCACGCGGTCGCGGCGATAGGCGCGCAGCATGGGCGTCCAGGGGTCGCCCGGTTCCAGCCCGGCGGTCAGCGCGGGGTGGGTGTAGTTGGTGGAGCTGCGGCTGGGCTGGCTGTTGAACTGCGGCATGGCGCGGGGCACGTCCGAGCGCAGGGCATAGGCGGGGTCGCCCGCCAGGCCCGCCGCCTGGGCGCCGTTTCCGCTGCCATCCGCGCGCCGCGCGTTGGGGTCGTAGAGGCGCAGCGCCAGGGGCTCGTTGCGGTAGTTCACGGCGAACACGCCGGGGTCGGCGGCCGAAACGGCCTCCGGGCAGGGCGGCGAACCGCCACCGGGGCAGACCCGCGGCCGGCCGATCAGGTAGGGCAGGCCGAGGCGGTCGCGATGGGGCGGGTTGATGGCGCGGGCCGGATCGGGGATCGAGCGGCCGTTGCTGTCTATGCCGCCGCCGGACTCGTAGGCGCTGGCATAGTCGGCGATCTGCAGCACGAACTCGCGGTAGGAATCCGCGACGTTCGGCGTGCGCACATTGGCCATCCAGCTGGTCGGGCCGCCATCGGCGCGCCCGCCGCGCGCGTTCAGCGCGGCGCCCGTTTCCGGGTGGGTCCAGCTCGTGCCCTCGGGCGCGATCACCAGCGCGGCGTAGAGGCCGTTCTGCTGGTGCGAGGAGGGACCGAAGTGGTCATGGGTGAACACCGTGCGCAGCGTGTTGTCCTTGCCGGTGGTGTTCACCACGGGATCGGCGAACCAGCGCTGCACGGTGGTCTGGGCGCCGAGCCAGGCGTTGTCCGGGCCCGCGCCGAAGAAGGGGTGCGGGCGCGCCACCGGGCAGTTGCCGGCGCCCTGGCTGTCGTCCCCTTGGCAGCCGTAGTGTCGGCGGATGGCTTGGACGCGCTCGCGCACCTCGGCCGGGGCCATGGTGCCGTCCTCGTAGTTCCAGCCGTTGCCTGAACCGTCTGAGCTGGTCACGTCGAACTTCACGAGGTGGATGTGCTGGCCGATGATGTCGGTCGGCGTGCGCACCTGGTAGTCGTCGAGTTCGCTGATCGAGGGCACGAGGTTGGTGTGGTGGAACTCGATGCACTCGTTGGAGGTGGCGCGCATCACCAGGGGTTCGGGCGCGCGGGTGCCCTCATAGGTCGCCTGCACGTCCTGCCAGAGCGAGATCATGCGCGCCTGCGGGTAGTGCCAGCCGGCGCGGTTCATCACCAGGCGCATCTGGTGGACCGCGCCCTTGTAGACGCGCGGGGTGGCGGCGCCGGGCGCCGCGGCGCCGTTGTCCAGCACGCAAGGGTCGGCATAGGGCGCGCCGCGCACCGGTGGGCGGCCGTTGGTGACGAAGGCGCGCGGCGTCCCCTCCGGCGTGCGGCTGGGATGGACGCGCAGCGCGTGGAAGGCCATGGCCGCGCGCTCCTGCGGCTCTCCGGCCTCGTCAAGCCAGCGGATCTCCAGGCTCTCGCTCACCTTGTCGAGGTCGTGGCGGGTCATCTGGGCCACGGCCTCGCCGCCGACCACGATGTGGCGGCGCAGGCCGCCGTCGTCGATCACGTCCATGGGCGGGCGGGGCGGGCGGCGGCCGGCCTGGCCGGCGATGAAGAAGGGAAAGCCCGGGTTGTTCTCCGCCGCCGTGCCGGGCGCGTCGAACACGGCCTGGCCGTTGGCGATGTGCACGGGCGCGGGCATCGGGGCCAGGGCCATGGTGGGCAGCGGCACCAGGGCGGGCATGGCGGTGCCGGCCATGATCTCGCCGTCCGGCAGGGCGCGCGAGGAGGGAATGGCGACGCCGTTGGCGTCGAGTTCCGTGCCGCGCTCGAACACGTCGTGCACGCGCCACAACCCCCACATGCCCTGGGCGAAGTGTGGGTAGAGGTGGCAATGGTAGATGCTGTCTCCGACCGTCTGGTTGCGGTTGCCCGAACCGTTGTAGGCGATCTCGTAGGAGTAGCCCGAGCCGGGCGCGATCATCTGGCTGTCGAGATAGGATGAGCCGGCGGGCTGGTCGGGGTTGAACAGCCACTGGTGGGCGTGAAGGTGGAAGATGTGCGCTTCCTTGCCGAAGTGCAGGTTCCGCATCACCACGCGGTCGCCGAGATAGCTGGAGGTGACGTTGGACGGGTCCGCCGGGTAGAGCGCGCGGCTGGAGGGCGCGACATCGCTGTCGCGCTTGTCGTCGGGGCCGAGCTGGGCATTGGCCGGGACGTCCACGAGCAGGGCCGGGTCGCCGCCGGCCCAGGCGGTGAGGAAGAACTCTTCGTACTTGCATTCCGCGCAGGTGGCGGCGGGGCCGACGCCGAAGCGGTTGGCCAGGATCTGCGCGCCCGCGCCGGTGATGCCGTAGTTGATGGCGAAGCCGTCGCGCACGCTGTGCAGCGTGTGGCCGAGAACGGGGTCCTCGAACTGCGAGAAGGCCTGAATCGCCTTCACCTCGTCGTGGAACTGCAGCACGAACTCGCGGTAGGGATCGTGGCGGGTGCGCGTGCCGGCTCCCTCGCCCTGCGCGACGGTGCGGTTGGGCTCCAGCACCGGGTTGGCGCGGAACGTGTTGTCCGGGAAGCGCCCGCGGCTGGGTCCGGTGATGATGGCGTTGATGTCGCCGTGCACGATCTGGTTTTCGTGCAGCATCGCCAGTATGGGCCGGCCCGCCCGCGGGTGGCCGGCCGGATACACGGCGGTGTAGTCGATGTCGGGATGGCCGGTGTCCAGGGTTCTCAGGACGCCAGGATTGGCCGGATCCCGCCGGGTCGCGAGGTCGAGCTCCGCGCGGCTGACCTGGCTGCGGTACCATTCCGCGCCGCGCGGCTGCACGGCGATGGCGCCGAACATCCCGAAGGCGAGCGAGCCGATGTTGCTTTCCCCGCCGTTCTGCGATGCGGGGTTGTAGAATCCGAAGACGCCCTCGCGCGTCGCATGCAGCTTGTAGGTCGTCCGGCCGCCGGGCAGCACGAGGCTGGAGGTGTTGGCGCCCACGTTGGCGCCGTCCGCGCCGATGCCGCCGACGTAGTTCATGCCGTCCGCGTGCAGGCCGGCCGCGCGCGTGGCGGGCTGGTCCACCGACACGCCCGGCACGGAAACGGGTGTCGGGTTCAGCAGGTTCTGGAAGTTGATGGTCAGGCAGTCGCCGATGTTGGCACGCAGCACGAGCGGGCGCGGCCGGAGATCCTCGCGCAGCTTCACGGCGCCCGGGGTCAGCGAGGAACCGCCGTTCTTGGCCACCACGTCCCCGCGCAGGGCGTAGACCATGTAGGCCGGGTGGTGGGAGCCGTAGCGGTTGAACTGAACGGCCTGGTCCATCGCGACCACGTCCGCGACAAGCTCGCGGACGCAGGTGGCCGCGGGGGGTTGCGTCTGGGCCAGGGCTTGCCCGGCGGCGGTCAGGCCCGCGCCCAAGGCAAGCAGGCCGGCCATCGCCGAAGAGAAACGACAGCCCTTCACTCCGGCGTCACCGTCCATTCGAGGCGAACCGGCCCAACCGCGCGAATTCATCTCTCGCTCCCTTGTGGAAGGGTGCATCCCTTTACTTGCAAGAAATGGAATGCAACCACGAGTTGATTTGCTGGGTAGTGTTGCAGACTGTAAGGACGTCCGTTTGGAATTCAGAACGTATCCCGGCTGTCAAGCCCAGGTCGTTCTGATCTTCCCAGGGTTTCCATTAATCCGTTGCCAACTTCGAGAGCAAGAACTATGTTGATCACGAAAACGAATGCTCATTTGTCTAAATTGAGACGATCGACGCCGACTTCTAACATTTTTAAATTTTCGCGCTCTGATCTACGACTTGGGCGGGAACAAGAACTGATTGAAGCCAATGCTTCAATCTGAAGTACCCTCATGTGCTCACTTCTCAAATTAAACAAATGATCAAGAAGTAAACCGGTCACAAGTCTGTTAGGACTTGATTTATACTTGTGCCGGAACTCTGCGTTGCATTTAGAAACCCTCCCTGTCCTGCGGAATCCCGGAATTTTTTCCCGTGCCGGACCTGAGGAGCCATGTGATGGTTGTGCCGAGCGCCTGGGCGAATACCAGCAATGAGCTGGCAGGCTTCGATGTCACCGGACCCGGGGGGGACCTGCCCGACGGGTTGCAATCGCGTCCGGCCGTGGCCGACGCGTCCGGCGAGAATTTCGGCGTGGTCTACCTCTCCGAGGTCCCGCCGCCCGATCCGGCCGCGCCCGAGCCGGGCGCGCTTGCGCCGGGGTTCTACGTGCGCTTCCGCGCCTACGACCATGTGCTCAAGCCACTGAACGAGGTGTTCCCGGGACCCGTCACGCTCAACGACGGCAACGGCAAGGTTGTCGGCACCACCAGCCCGGCCGTGGTGAGCTGGGGCGAGGGCTATGCCGGCGTCTGGCAGGAGCTGAACGGTGCCGGGCAGACCGTGCTGCGCGCCCGCGCCACGGGCCCGACCGGCCTGCTCGGCGAGGAGTTCGCGCTGGGGGCGCCGGCCGCCCCCGACCCTTCGCTCGTGCAGGGCAACGTGTCGCTTTCCTTCTTCGAGGAGGTGCGCGGCGCGGACACCGTGATCGGCTTCATCGCCGCATGGACGGAAACCTTTGGCGGCAAGTCCGTCGTGCGGATGGAGCGCTTCGAGGCAACCAACGACGCGCTGGGCAACCCCGTGTCGCTGGTGCCGTCACCGGGCGGACCGGTCCTGAACGGGGCCGCGGAGGTGCTGGGGCGCGACGTCTCCGTCTCGGTGCTGCACGACGGCGAGACCGCGGTGGTCTGGGTCGAGGGGAGCGGCCAGTTGCGCGGGCAGTTCTTCACCACCCCGCTTTCCGCGGGAACGGTGAACCTCAACGCGGCGCTGGCCGGCATCACCGTGCCGGCCGGGCAGGAGGCGCACGTGGTCGGGCTCGGCGCCGGCAACTTCGGGGTCTTCTGGGTGGACGAGGGCGCGGCGGGCGGCCTGGCGCTCAAGGGCCGGACCTTCCTGCTGCTGGATGCGGGCGGCAACGACTGGGTGCCGCAGCCCGTGCGGACCATCATCGAGCTGCCCGGCAACTACGCCGGCACCTTCAGCGTGGTGGGGCTGGGCGAGGCCAATGACGGCGGCGTGGTGTCCTTCGCGACGTCGGACAACGTCATCCACGCCATCGGCTTCGACGCCGGGGGCCAGCCCACCTCCCAGGTGGCGGCCGACGTCGATCCCAGCCTGAACGCCTCCGGCGGCTTCGGGGTGGCCACGCTGGTCAGCGACCGCTTCGTGGTGGTGGGGGCGGACGGCTTCGACAACATCCGCGCCCAGATGCTGGACACGCGCGACACCAGCACGAGCCCGGTGCTGCTGGGCGACCGGGTGCGCGACGCCAACAACGACGGCATCCCCGAGCGGGTGGATGCGCGCCCGGACCTGATCGTGGGCACGATCGTCAACGACACGATCATCGCCGACCGGGGTGATGCGCGGAACGGCGACAGCGACACCGACACCGTGTTCGGCGGCATGGGCGACGACACGCTGTATGGCGGCGGCGACAGCGACGTGCTGGATGGCGGCGTGGGGAGCGACGTCGCCGCCTATCGGGGCGCGCGCGAGGTTTACTCCGTCACGGTCAACGGCGACGGCAGCTTCACCGTCAAGGACATGCGCCTGGGCAACAGGGGCCGCGACCCCGGGCCGGATGGCCAGGACATCATCGACGGCGTCGAGCAGATGGCCTTCGATTCCGGCATCGGCACCGCGCTGGGCCAGGGCGGGGTGCTGACGCTCCCGCCCGCCGCGCAATGGGTCTCCACGGGCAGCTTCTTCGGCGGCAACAACGAGGTCCCGGTCGGCTACGACGCGTTCGGCACGCCGCAGCCCTGGGGGCTGGAGGATACCGCCTCCTTCGCGGTGAACCCCGGCGACACGGCGGTGGAGGACCTGCCCGTCGCCGTCTCGATGCTGGACAACTACGCCTTCGTGTGGCGCGCCGGCGAACAGGTGCTGATCAAGGCCTTCAACACGCTCGGCCAGCCCGACGCGGCCTTTGGCGGCGCCGGCGGGGTGCTGCAGGTCGCCTCGGGCGAGGCGGTGCCGGGCATGTCCGGCCTGTCCGCCAGCATGGCGGGCGGGCTGGGCGTCGTCGCCACCTGGCAGGCGCCCGTGGATCCGGCGAATCCCGGCGCGGGGACGGCGATCTATGCCCGCCACGTTTCGGCGGTGAACGGCCCGACCGGGGCCGCGCCGATCCAGGTCTCGGCTCCCGCCTCCGGCGCGACCCAGCGCGACGCCGCCGTGGTGGGCTACGAGATCGTGGACGCGAACAACGACACGATCGAGTACGGCTTCAACGTGGTCTACACCGAGGTGGACGCCACCAACGTCAGCCACCTCTACGTCAACCGCTTCGTCATTCCCTTCAACCCGACCACCTCGGTCGAATCGCCGCCCGTGCCCACGCCGCTGAACGGCGCCTCCGGCCTCCGGCTCCAGATCGCGGGGGATGTGCGCGACGTCGGCGCCGTGTCGCAGCACGACGGCGAGCTGGTCGTGACCTTCGTCGAGGGCAACATGCTCAAGGCGGCGGTGCTGGACGCCGCCACCACCGGCGGAGTCACGAGCTTCGGATTCCCCGATACCTTCAACATCGCCGAACTGGACTCCGGCGCCACCTATGAGGTGGCCAGCCTGACCACCAGCTTCGTGGTCGCCTACACCACCACCACCCTGGTCGGCACGGTGGAGGTACCGGCGATCGAGGCGCGCATCGTCGCGCCCCTGGGCGGCGGCTGGGAGGTGGTGGCCACCAGCGCCCCCTTCGTGCTTCCGGAGGGCTTCACCGGCGAGTTCCACATCGCCCCCACGGCCGAGAGCGACCTGGGCGGCGGCTTCGCCCTGTTCTGGGAGGTGGCGGACGCCGGACTCGGCACCACCACGATCTTCACCCAGGTCTTCGGCCCCGATGCCGCTCCCACCGGCAGCACGGTGCCGGTGTTCGACACCCTCACGGGCCTGTCGGAAGCGGGTGGCTTCTCGGCGGCGGGGCTGACGGACGGGCGGCTGGTGGTGGCTGCCGAGGGGCAGCTGACCACCAGCGGGGGGGCGGAGAACGGGATCATCGGGCAGGTGCTCGACACCCGCACGCCCGGCGCGCAGATCATCGGCCCGCGCGACGGCGCGCCCGCCGACCTGCTGGTGGGCACCGCCGGCAACGACGTGATGGACGGCCGCGTGGCCGAGGACGAGCTCCATGGCGGCCTGGGCAGCGACCTGCTGATCGGGGGCAGCGAGAACGACACGCTGTTCGGCGGCGCCGAGAACGACACGCTGGTCGGCGGCAGCGAGAACGACGTGCTGAACGGCGAGGACGGCGACGACCTGCTGCTGGGCGGCTTCGGCGCGGACGTGATCAGCGGCGGCGCGGGCTCGGACACCCTCTCCTACCAGGGGGAGTTCGCCAGCTTCACCGTGGCCCTCGCCGCCGGGACCACGGTGAGCAACCGCGACCCGCTGACGGGCGCGAGCGGCGCCTCGGGGGTGGAGGACACCTTCACCTCCATCGAGAACGCGCGCGGCGGCGAGGGCAACGACCGCCTTTCGGGCACCGCGGGCGCGAACGAGCTGATCGGGAATGGCGGCAGCGACACGCTGGAGGGCGGCGGCGGCAACGACTCCCTGCTGGGCGGGGCCGGCGGTGATTCCCTTGTTGGCGGCGATGGCGACGACACCTTCGACGCCGGCGCGGGGAACGACACGGTGGTGGGCGGCGCCGGCACGGCGGATACGCTGACCTTCGCCTTTGTTCGCGCCGAATACACCGTCATCGTGCAGAACGGCGTCTACACCATCACGCACAACTCGCCCGAGGCGGGCTCGGATGGGGTGGATACCTTCAGCGGCATCGAGTTCGTGTCCTTCTCGGATCGTCCGTCCATTCCGATCGGCCAGCTGATCGCCGGCAACCCCCCGCCCACGGGAACGCCCGGCGCGCCCATCACCGGCACCGCAAGGGGGGAAACCATCCAGGGCACACAGAACGCCGACACCATCCTGGGGCGCGGCGGCCCGGATGTCCTGCTGGGCCTGGCCGGCGACGACACGCTGGACGGCGGGGCGGGCGCGGACAGCCTGGTGGGCGGCACCGGCAACGACCTGCTGTTCGGCCGCAACGGCAACGACACGCTGTCGGGCGGGCAGAACAACGACCGCCTGGAGGGCGGGGCGGGCGATGACCTCCTCGACGGCGGGGCCGGGGCGGACACGCTGCTGGGCGGGGACGACAACGACCGCCTGATCGGCGATGCCGGTGCCGACAGCCTGTCGGGCGGCCAGGGCCGCGACACGATCGACGGGGGCGACGGCAACGACACGCTGGATGGCGGGCTGGGCGCCGACAGCATGATCGGCGGCGCCGGCGACGACTTCTACTTCGTCAACAGCGACGGCGATGTCGTGGTCGAGACGGCCGGGGCGGGCAACGACACGGTCCGGGCCGCGGGAAGCTACGTCCTGGGCGCGAACCTGGAAAACCTGGAGTTCACCCCGGGCTCGGCCGGTGACTTCAACGGCACCGGCAACGGCCTGGCGAACCTGATCACCGGCACGGACGGCAACAACCTCCTGCTCGGGCGCGGCGGGCGGGACACGCTGTTCGGGAACGCGGGCCACGACACCCTCGACGGCGGCGCCGGCGCCGACACCATGACGGGCGGCACGGGCGACGACCTCTACATCGTCGACAACCTGGGCGATCGCGTGGCCGAGGCCGTGGGCACCGACCAGGGCCTCGACACCGTGCAGGTTTCCCTCACGCAGCCGGGCGTGACCTTCCTGCTGAGCGGGGGGCTGGAGAACCTGGTGCTTGTCGGCAGCGTGGACCTGAACGGCACCGGCAGCGACCTGGACAACGGCATCACCGGCAATGACGGGGCCAACGTCCTGAGCGGCATGGAGGGCAACGACACGCTGGACGGCGGCATCGGCAACGACACGCTGGACGGCGGCATCGGCGGCGACGCCATGGCCGGGGGCCTGGGCGACGACAGCTATGTCGTGGACAGCCTGGGCGACACGGTGAGCGAGAGCGCGGGCCAGGGGGTGGACACCATCACCACCTCGATCGACCTGACGCTGTCGGCGGAGGTGGAGAAGCTGGTTCTCGCGGGCGGGGCGGTACTGGGGGCCGGCAACGGGCTCGACAACGCCATCACCGGGAACGGGGGGGACAACCTCCTCCAGGGCCTGGACGGCAACGACACCCTGGAGGGGGACAACGGCAAGGACACGCTTGAGGGTGGGCTGGGCAACGACACGCTGAACGGCGGCGACGGCGACGACACCCTGGACGGCGGCACGGGCGACGACAGCATGGCCGGCGGCACCGGCGATGACCTCTACCGGGTGGACTCGGCGACGGACGCCGTGAGCGAGGCGCCCGGGGCGGGCCGGGACACGGTGGAGGCCAGCTTCTCCTTCTCCCTCGCGGGCGCGGCGGATGTGGAGAACCTCACCCTGGTGGGCCTGGCCGTCGCCGGCACGGGCAACGCGCTGAACAACCTGATCATCGGCAACGCCCTGGCCAACACGCTCTCGGGCGGCGACGGCAACGACACGCTGGATGGCGGGCTGGGCAGCGACACGCTGACCGGCGGGCTCGGCGACGACCTGTACCGGGTCAACAGCGCCACCGACGTGGTGAGCGAGACCGGCGGCGAGGGCGTGGATACGGTGGAGGCCACCGCGTCCTACTCCCTGGCCGCGCCGGCGGCCGCGGGGGTGGAGAACCTCACGCTGCTCGGCAGCGCCGTTACCGGCACCGGCAACGCGCTGGCCAACCTGATCACCGGCAACGACGGCGCCAACACGCTCTCGGGCGGCGATGGCAACGACACGATCATCGGCGGGCTGGGCGCCGACCTGATGGGCGGCGGCCTGGGCAACGACACCTTCCAGGTCGACGACCTGGGCGACCGGGTCAACGAGGCCGCCAACGGCGGCATCGACCTGGTGATCAGCTCCGTCACCTTCTCCGTCGCCACCACCTCGGTGGAGAACATCACCCTGGTCGGAAGCCTCGCGGCGAACGCGACCGGCAACACGCTGGCGAACGCCCTCACCGGCAACGAGGCGGCCAACCTGATCCTGGGCGGCGCCGGCAACGACACGGTGGATGGCGGCGCGGGCGCCGACACGCTGAACGGGGAGACGGGCAACGACTCCCTCCTCGGCGGCGAGGGCGCCGACACCGTGGATGGCGGAGCGGGCAACGACACGCTCGACGGCGGGGCGGACAACGACGTGCTGAACGGCGCCGCCGGCCTCGACAGCCTCCTGGGCGGCGCGGGCAGCGACACCCTGGATGGCGGCGTGGGCGACGACACGCTGGACGGCGGGGTGGACAACGACGTGCTGAACGGCGGCAACGGCCTCGACAACCTCCTGGGCGGCGATGGCGACGACACGCTCGACGGCGGGGCGGGAACCGACACCCTGGCCGGCGGCGTGGGCAGGGACGTCTACCTCGTGAACTCGGCCGGGGACGTGGTGATCGAACTCGCCGACGGGGGCTCGGACACGGTCGTGGCCACGGTGTCCTACTCCCTCGCGGGCTCGGCGAACGTGGAGGACCTGACCTTGCAGGGCACCGCGGTCACCGGAACCGGAAACGGGCTCAACAACCTCATCACCGGCAGCGACGCCGCCAACACCTTGTCGGGCCAGAACGGCGATGACACGCTGCTGGGCGGGCTCGGCAACGACACGCTGGTTGGCGGCGTCGGCGCGGACCAGCTCGCGGGCGGGGCGGGGAACGACATGTTCCGCTATCTCCTGGCGAGCGAGGGCGGGGACACGGTCACCGGCTTCACCAGCGGGCAGGACCATCTCCAGATCTCCCGCTCGGGCTTCGGAGGCGGCCTGACCGGCGGCACGCTCGCGGCCAACAGGTTCACCTCCAACGCCTCGGGCGAGGCGACCGCCGCGGTCGGGCAGTTCATCTTCGAAACGGACGCAAGGGCGCTGTGGTGGGATGCGAACGGCACCGGCGCGGGCGGCGGGGTGATCATTGCCACCTTCACGGACCTTTCCGCGATGGTGGCGAGCGACATCCAGCTGATCGGATGAGGCGGCGTTGCCGTCCCGGACGTGCCATGGCGGCCAGCGCCGGCATGGCACCCCTCCGGCCGCGGGCGGCAGTTTTGAATTGCGGCGGGTAAAATCTTCGATAGTATCGGGAACATAATCGTCAGCAGTTCGCCCGATGGGGAACAAGCCACGGGTCTAGGATTTTCTCAGGGTGGGACATTCGGTTTCGTCCACCGGGCCGGCGGCAGGGCGGTTGCCCCGGGCGGGTGGCTGGGTATTCCGGCGCGGCATGGCCTGCCTGCCGGTCTGTGCCGCCGCCTCGCTCGCCGCCGTCCTGCCCGCGGAACGCTGGCCAGCCGCGGCCGGACTTGGCGCCCTCCTGATCGCGACCGGATGGCTGGATCTCCGCCGGGGCGTGGTCCATGCGGGCCTCGTGCTGCCTCTGGCGCTGGGCGGCCTGCTCCATGCCTGGATCGCGGCCCCTGCCCTGCTGCCTGCCGGCCTGGCCGGCGCCGCCTGCGGCTACCTGGCCTTCCGGCTGATCGAGGCGGGCTTCCGCCGCCTGCGCGGACATGAGGGGCTGGGGCGGGGCGACGCCTGGGTGCTGGGCGCGGCCGGCGCCTGGGTGGGGGTGGGCGGGCTGGGCCTCGTGGTCGCGGGGGCCGCGGCGCTGGGCCTCGTTGCCGTGATGCTGCGCGACCGCGGCTTCGCACCCGCCGCCTCCCTGCCCTTCGCGCCGGCGCTGGCCGCGGCCTGCTGGCTGGTCTGGATCGCGGCCGGAGGGGTGCCGGCATGGACCTTCCCCTGAACGAGCCGCCTTACGGAGCCGAGGCGGGGCCCGGGCGCCGCCTCGCGCGGCACCTGCTGGAGACCGGGCTGCTGCCCGCCCCGGCGCTGGCCCGCGCCGAGGAGGCGGGCCGCGCGGCCGGGGAATCGCTGACAACCGCGCTGCTCACCCTCGGCCTGATCGGCGAGGACCGCCTGGCCGCCGCCAGCGCGGAGGCGCTGGACCTGCCGCTGCTCGGGCGCGACGACCTGCCGCCCGAGCCGCCCCTGGCGGACCGCCTGCCGCTGCGCTTCCTGCGCCGGGTGCGCGCCTATCCCGCGCGGGTGGAGGACGGGCGGCTGCTGCTCGCGCTGGCGGACCCGCTGGATGCCTTCGCGGCGCAGGCGGCGGGGCTGGCCACGGGGATGCCGGTCTCGGTGGCGGTGGCGACGCCCGCCAACATCGACGCCGCGCTCGCCCGGCTGGAGGAAGCAACGGCCGCGCAGCCCGAGCTGCTGGAGCCCGAGGGCGGCGCCGCGGCCGGGGACGACGCCACGCGGCTGCGCGACCAGGCGAGCGAGGCGCCGGTGGTGCGCCACGTCAACGCACTGATCCTGGGGGCGGTGGAGGCCGGGGCCTCCGACATCCACCTGGAGGCGACGGAGGCGGGGCTGCGCACGCGTCTCCGGGTGGACGGCGTGCTGCGCGACGCGGGGCTCGCGCCGCAGGCCCTCGGCGCGGGGGTGGTGTCGCGCCTGAAGATCATGGCGCGGCTGGACGTGGCCGAGCGCCGCCTGCCGCAGGACGGCCGCATGCGGATCGCGGTGCGCGGGCGCGACGTGGACCTGCGCGTGTCCGTGGTGCCGACGCTGGACGGCGAGGGCATCGTGCTCCGCATCCTCGACCGCGGGACGCTGGCGCTGAACTTCGCCTCCCTGGGCTTTTCCCCGGACGAGATCGCGGTGCTGCAGGGGATGCTCAACCAGACCAGCCGGATGATGCTGGTCACGGGCCCGACGGGCAGCGGAAAGACCACCACGCTCTACGCCGCGCTGGGCGCGGTGGACCGGCAGCGGCTGAAGGTCTGCACCATCGAGGACCCTGTGGAATACCGGCTCGACGGCGTCAGCCAGGTGCAGGTGCGGCCGGCCATCGGGCTGACCTTTCCCAACGCCCTGCGCGCCATGCTGCGCCACGACCCCGACGTGATGCTGGTGGGCGAGATCCGCGACGCCGAGACCGCCTCCGTCGCGGCGCAGGTGGCGCTGACGGGACATCTGGTTCTGGCGACGCTGCACACCAACGACGCGCCCTCGGCGGTGACGCGGCTGATGGACCTCGGCGTGCCGGAATACCTGATCGCCTCCGTGCTGCACGGGGTGCTGGCGCAGCGGCTGGTGCGCACCCTCTGTCCCGCCTGCCGCCGGGCGGAGGAGGCGCCGCCCGCGCTGGCCGAGCGCCTCGGCCTTGCGCGGCTGGCGCCGGAGGGAAGCGGCGGGCCCATCCGCATCTTCCATCCCGTGGGCTGCGCGGGCTGCGGGGGCAGCGGCTATCGCGGCCGCACCACCGTGCTGCAGGTGATGACGCTGACGCCCGCCCTGCGCGAACTGGTGCTGCGGCGCGCCGACTCCAGCGGCATCGAGGCGGCCGCGGTGGCCGAGGGCATGCCGACCCTGATGCAGGCCGGGCTGCGCAAGGCGCTGGCGGGCACCACCTCGGTCGAGGAAGTGCTGCGCGTGACGGGCGGGGGCTGAGGCGGTGCCGGGCAGCACCGCCTTCGACTATGTGGCCATCGCGGCCGATGGGCGCACCCTGCGCGGGCGCGTCGAGGCCGAGAGCCGCCAGGCCGCCGCGCGCCGCCTGCAGGAGGCCGGCAGCCTGCCGATGGAGATCCGGCCGGCGGGCGAGGCCGTTGCCGGGCGCGCGCCGCGCTCGCCCGGCGATCCCGCCATTCCCGCGCGGGAGCGGGCGCGGATCGTCAGGGGCCTGAGCCTGCTGCTTTCCGCCGGGCTGCAACTGGATGTCGCGCTCGATGCCCTGGCGGCGGCCGAGACCCGCGCCGGCCCCCGCACGCTGCTGCGCGGCCTGCACGAGGCGGTGCGGGCGGGCAGCGCCTTCTCCGTCGCGGTCGCGGCCCGCCCGCGCGCCTTTCCCGGCTGGTACGCGGCGGCGGTGGCGGCGGCCGAGGGCACGGGGCGCCTGCCCGCGGTGCTGAGCCGCCTGGCCGCCGAAACCCTTCGGCTGGAGCGCGTGGCGGAGCGCATCCGGGCCGGGCTGACCTATCCGCTGGTGGTGCTGGGGCTGGCGGTGCTCGCGGTCGCGGTGCTGGTGACGGTGGTGCTGCCGGCGCTGGAGCCGCTGTTCTCGGCGGCCGGCGGGCGGCTGCCGGCCTCCACCCGCATGATGCTGGATGGCGCGGCCTTTCTCCGCGAATGGGGGGCGATGCTGCTGGCCGCCCTGCTGGCGCTCGGCCTCGGGGCGCGGCGCCTCCTGGCGTCGGAGGAGGCGCGGCGCTGGCGGGACGACGCGGTGCTGGGCCTGCCGCTGCTCGGGCGCCTAGCCTGGCAATCGGCCGCCGCGCGCTTCGCCCGGCTGCTGTCCACGCTTCTCGCGGCCGGCGTGCCGCTGGCCGAGGCGATGGGGCACGCCGGCACGGCGGCGGGGAACGCGGCGGTGGCGGGCCGGCTGGAGCGGGCGCGGATGCGGGTGGCCGCCGGGGCGCGCTTCACCACCGCCCTGGTGCAGGAAGGGGCGCTGCCGCAGCTCGCCGTCACGCTGATCGGCGTGGGGGAGGAAGGGGGGCGGCTGAAGGAAATGCTGGAAGAGGTCGCGGTGATACACGAGGAAGAGGCCGAGCGGGCGACGGAACGCCTTCTCGTGCTGCTGGTGCCGGGGGTGACGCTGCTTCTCGGGGGCTTGGTGGCGGGGATCGTGCTGGCCACGCTGAACGCGATCCTGGGGGCGAACTCCGCCGCGATGGGCAGCTCGTGAGGTCCGCCCATGGCCGGTTCCTGCGCGGGCTGGCGGCCTCGGCGCTGGCGCTTTCCGCCTGTGGCGAACCCGCGCTGCGCGGCCCCGCGGCCTTCGACGCGGCGATGCAGCGGCTGGAGGAGGCGCGCACGCGCCAGCCCGACACCGTGCGCCCGATCACCGAGAGCCCCTCCTTCCCGGTGCCGCCGGACCGGCCGGGCACGCGGCGGACGGTGGTGGACGTGGGCGCGCAGGGGCGCGGCGGGTCGGGGCCGGTGCAGACCAACGCGCCGCGTGGCGCCGCCCCGGCGGGCGGCGGCTCGGTGACGCTGAACTTCGTGGATGCCGCGCTGGCCCAGGTGGTGCAGGCGGTGATCGGCGACCTGCTCGGCGCCGGCTACACCATCGACCCCAGGGTAAGCGGCAACATCACCCTGCAGACCCAGCGCCCGGTGCCGCAGGGCGCGGCGCTGTCCCTGCTGGAATCGGCGCTGGAGGCCAATGGCGCGGCGCTGCTGGCGGGGGACGGCAACTACCGGGTGGTGCCGCTGGAAGGCGCGCTGCAATCGGGGCCGCCGGTGAGCGCGGCGGGTAGCCTGCGTGCGGCCAGCGCCGCCGCGGGTGCCGGCTTCTCGATCGTGGCCCTGCCGCTGTCCTTCGCGCGGGCGGCGGAGTTGCAGCGCGTGCTGCAGCCGCTGGCGCCGCGCGGCGGGGCGGTGGTGGCGGACGAGGCGCGCAACATCCTGCTGCTGGCCGGCACCGGCCCGCAGCTCGCGACGCTGCTGGAAACCGCGCAGAGCTTCGACGTGGGCTGGATCCAGAACCAGTCCCTGGCGCTGCTGCCGCTGGATTCCGCCCCGGCGGCCTCGGTGGCGCAGGAGATCAACACCCTGTTCGGGGAAGGCAGCGCATCCCGCGAATCGCTGCGGGTGGTGCCGGTGGCGCGCATGAACGCGGTGCTGGTGGTGGCATCCCAGCCGCGCCAGCTGGAGCGCGTGCGCCGCTGGGTGCGCGAGCTGGATTCGGCGGGCCTGGGCAGCGCGCCGCAGCTCTTCGTGCACCGCGTGCAGTATGTGCGGGCCAACGAGCTGGCGGCCACGCTGCGGCAGCTGCTGCAGGGCGGCGGGCGCGGCGACGCACCGGGCGGGCCGCTGCTGGCGCCCGGGCTGGGCGGGGCGCAGGCGGGCGGCGGGCTCACCCTGTCCGACCCGTCGGGCGGAAGCCTGGGCGGTGCGCTCGGCGGCTCGGGCAATGGGCCCGGTGGCGCATCCGGGGGCGGCCTGGGCGGTGCGGCCGGTGTGCCGGGGGCCGGGGCGGGCCTCGGCGCCGGACTTGGGGCCGGACTCGGGACTGGACTCGGGACTGGACTCGGGGGTGGACTCGGGGGTGGGCTGATCAACTCGGGCGGTGCGGGCGGATTGGCCGCGCGCGGCGGCCTGCTGGGCGGCGGGCCCTCGAACGGTGGGGGAACGGGCGGCCTGCGCGCGGCCTCCGGGCCGGGCGGGGATGCGGGGGGCGGCCTGCCCGCGGCCCCCGTGCGCATCGTGGCGGACGAGGCGCAGAACGCCCTGATCGTTTACGCCAGCCAGTCCGACTGGCGGCTGGTGGAGCGCGCCGTGCTGCTTCTGGACCGCCCGCCGAGCCAGGTGGCGATCGACGCGGTGATCGCCGAGGTGACGCTGAACCAGGGACTGGAATACGGGCTGTCCTGGTTCTTTCGCCTGGGCAACTTCCAGTTCAACCAGATCCAGAACGGCGGCGGCACGCCCAGCCCCACCTTTCCGGGCTTCAACCTGCTGTATTCCGGCGGCGCCGATGCCGGGGCTGTGCTGACGGCGCTGGCCAGCATCACCGACGTGCGCGTGATCTCCTCCCCCCAGCTCGTGGTGCTGTCCAACCAGGTGGCGCGGCTGCGGGTGGGCGATTCCGTGCCCATCGTGACGCAGCAGGCCTCGGGCGGCGGCATCACGGACACGCGGATCGTGAACTCGGTGCAGCTTCGCGACACCGGCGTGTCGCTCGACGTCACGCCGCGGGTGAACTCGGTGGGCGGCGTGCTGCTGGACGTGGACCAGGACGTGTCCGACGCGGTGGCGACCACCACCAGCGGCATCGACAGCCCGACCATCCAGCAGCGGCGCCTGCGCACCGTCGTTTCCGTGCCCTCCGGCGAAACCGTCGCGCTGGGCGGGCTGATCCGGGAGGCCGACAGCAACACGCGTTCCGGCATTCCCTACCTGATCGACATCCCCATCGTGCGGGACCTGGTGGGCGTGCGGCGGCGGGACCGGCGGCGGACGGAGCTTCTGGTTCTGATCACGCCGCGCGTGGTGCAGAGCACGGAGGACCTGCGCCGCGCGACCGAGGAGCTGCGGACGCGCATGTACAACATGGCGCCGCGCCAGCCGGCCTATCCCACGGCCTATCCTGCCCGCATCGATGCCGTGCCCTCCGCGATCCGCTGAGCGGGGGGGCTTCGCGCTCGTCCTCGCGCTGTGGATCGCGCTTCTGGTGGGTGTCTGCGGCTTGGTGGCGATGCGCCTGGCCGCGGGCGGTGCCGGCGCGGCGCGGGTGGAGGCGGACCTGGCCGCCGCCCGCGCGGCGGCCGAGGGTGGAATCTGGGCGGCGGCGCACCGCCTCGCGCTTCAGCCCGCCGGCGCCCGGCCGCCGCGCGCCGCCTTCACGCTTGCCCTGGGCCGCGCGGAGGTGGCGGTGGAGATGGCGGACGAGGAAGGGCGGATCGACGTGAACGCCGCGCCGGAGGGATTGCTCGCGGACCTGTTCCGCACCTCCGGCCTGCCCGCCCCCGAAGCCATGGTCTTGGCCGCGCGGGTGGTGGAGTGGCGTGAGCCGGCAAGCCTGCGCCGGCGGGCGGAGGATGCCGGAATGGGGGCCGCGCCGCAGGGCCCCGCCTTTCGCGGCACGGGCGAGCTGGCGGCGGTTCCAGGCATGCCCCGCGCGCTGCCGGCGGTGCTGGGCGGGGCGGTCACGGTCCATACCGGGCGGGCGCAGCCGGCGGCCGAGGCGGCACCGCCCGCCGTCATGGCCGCGCTGGCGCTGTCGCGGGACGCCATCCCGGTGCAGGCCACGCAGTCCGCGGGGCTGCGCACGCCCTCCACCGGACGGGGAACCGCGCCCGGGCGACGGGCGGTGTGGCGGATCGAGGCGCGTGCGGTGAGCGGAGCGGTGGAGGCGCGCGCGGCGGCCGTGATGGAGATCGCGCCGGGCAACGGCATGCCCGGGCGGGTGCTGGAATGGCGCCCCTCCGGCCTGTGATGCCGTCTTCCGGTTGTGCTGGCGCCGTGCTGTTGGCTGCGGGGAAAGCGGGCTTTGGTCCCACGCCGGACCCGGGAGCCTGAGGCTCCTGCTTGTTCGAAGAAAAAGACGATGGTGAGGGGTGTGGGGAGAGGAGGAACTCCTTCTTTCTCTCCCCGGCCTCGCCGGTCATGACAGGACAGGAGGCTGGGAGTGGATCAGGGTGGCGGGCGCAGACCCGGCCAGCGCTGGAGCAGCCCGTTGCGGGCGCTGCCCGCCGAGGCCAGCATCTCGCTGCGCACCAGGCGGAGCCGGGCGTCGCGCATCGCCTGGAAGCGCTGCCGCTCTTCCTCCACGCGCCGGAGCAAGGGCGGGAGGGGTGGGGGGGCGGCCACCACGGGCTCGCGCGCCGGTCCTGGCGCGGGCGGGGCGGCGGGCACCAAGGCCACGGCGGCAAGGGGGGAGCCGAGCCAGGCGAGATGGGCCACGGCGCGGCGGCAGTAATCCACCGAGCGCGGCGTCATCCGCTGCTCCCCGTGGCCGGCGCGGTAACGGGCCAGGGTCCAGCAGAGATCGCCGCCCGACAGCCTCCAGGCGCCGGCAAGGTACTGGGTGCCGTAGCGGAGATTGGTGTCGGGCTCCATCAGCGCCTCCACCCCCCCGCGGAAGCCGAGCATGGCGGCAGTGGCTGGCATGACCTGCATCAGGCCGACCTCCCCTGAGGAGCCGACGGCGCGAGGCTCGTAGGCGCTCTCGACCACGGCCACCGCATCGGCCAGCTCGGCCGGGATGCCCGCCAGGGCGGCCCAGCGGATCAGGGCGGGGACATAGAGGGCGCGCCGCTGCGCGGTCCCGGCGGGGATGGGCGCCGCGACGGGCGAAGAAGCGGGCGGCCCGGAGGCGGGAGGCGTCTCCGCCGCGGCGGCGAAGCCCAGGAGCAGCCCGGCGATCGCGATGGCGGGCAGCCTTGCGCGCCTGGACGGGACAAACCCGGGGATCACGGCCACTCCTGCGGAGGTCGGGGCCGCGACTATGCCGAAACCGTTTTATCCTGGGAATGGCC
This sequence comes from Muricoccus vinaceus, assembly GCF_042433125.1. Taxonomy (NCBI): domain Bacteria; kingdom Pseudomonadati; phylum Pseudomonadota; class Alphaproteobacteria; order Acetobacterales; family Roseomonadaceae; genus Muricoccus; species Muricoccus vinaceus. The sequence goes on from NZ_JBHLVZ010000083.1 coordinate 176,278, forward strand.
TGACCGCCCTGCCCCGGGCGGGCACTTGCCCGGCCCGGGGTGGTGGACGCCGCCTTCAGCCCCGGCGGTGCTTCGGCGGGCGCGGGGCCTGGGCGCGGGGCAGGGGCTGCATGGACTCCACCCGGATATGCGCATCCTCGGCCCCGGCATTGCGGGCGTTGGTGGCGAAGTGGGAGGCGGCATAGGGGGCCACCTCCACCTGGGTTTCGCGCCCGAGGATGCGGATGCGGCCGATCTCCGCGCGCGAAACGTCGCCGCGCTTGCAGAGGAAGGGCAGCAGCCAGCGCGGGTCGGCCTGGCCGTCGCGGCCGATGCTCAGGCGGAACCACACGCCCTCGGAGGGGGGCGGCGGGCCGCCGGCGTCGCGGGGGCCTTCCGCCATCGTGCGGCGGGGACGGTCCGCCATGACCGGGGAGAGTTCCTCCGGGGCCGGCAGCGGGGCGCGCATCAGCTTCACCAGGGCTGCGGCCAGGGCGAGCGGCGTTGCCGCCGCGGAGGCGAGCGGCGTTGCCGCCGCCGCGGGGGCCTCGGCCGTGGCGGCCTCGTCGGCGGCCGGCTGGCTCCAGCCGGCGTCGTCGTTGCTGGGGGAGGGCGCGACGGTGGCGGCGGTGGCGGCGGTGGCCGCGAGCGGGGTGCCCACCAGGGCGCGGGCGATGGCCAGGTCCTCCTCGGCCGCCTCCTCCGTCAGGAGTTCGCGGGCGCGGGCGGCGATGCGCTCGGCGTCCTTGGCGCGCACGGCCTCGGCCGAGGGGGCGGGGCCCCAGGCGGCCTCGACGCGGGCGGCGGAGATGAGGCGCTCGGCGATGCGGCGGCGGGAGGGGGGCACGATCAGCAGGCTGGTGCCCTTGCGCCCGGCCCGGCCCGTGCGGCCGGAGCGGTGCAGCAGCGTGTCGGGGTCGCGCGGGAGTTCCGCGTGGATGACGAGGTCCAGCTCCGGCAGGTCGATGCCGCGGGCGGCGACGTCGGTGGCCACGCAGATCCGCACATGGCCATCACGCAGGCTCTGCAGGGCGCGGGTGCGCTCGGCCTGGGAAAGCTCGCCGGACAGGGCGACGGCCGCGAAGCCGCGTTCCGAGAGGTTGCCGTGCAGGCGGGCCACGGCCGCGCGGGTGGCGCAGAACACCATGGAGATCGGCGCCTCCTCCAGCCGCAGCGCGTTCACCACGGCGCGCTCCACGTCGCCGGGGGAAACCAGGGCCGCGCGGTAGGTGATGTCGCCATGCGGCTCGTCGCCGGAGGTGGCCTCGATGCGCAGCGCGTCGCGCTGGAACTGCTTGGCCATCTGCGCGATGGGGCGCGGCACGGTGGCGGAGAAGAGCAGGGTGCGGCGGGTTTCCGGCAGGGCGCCGAGAATGGCCTCCAGCTCCTCGCGGAAGCCGAGGTCCAGCATCTCGTCGGCCTCGTCCAGCACCACGGCGCGGATGGCGTCGGTGCGGAGATTGTTGCGCTCGATGTGGTCGCGCACGCGGCCGGGGGTTCCCACCGCGATGTGCACGCCGGCGGACAGAACGCGGCGCTCGGCCACCGGATCCATGCCGCCCACGCAGGAGGCGATGCGGCCGCCCGAGGGGCCGTAGAGCCAGGTGAGCTCGGTCTTGACCTGCAGCGCCAGTTCGCGCGTCGGCGCCACGATCAGGGCGAGCGGATGGCCGGGGGCGGGAAGGCGCGTGCCCTCCCCCAGCAGGTCGCCGGCCATCGCCAGGCCATAGGCCACGGTCTTGCCGGAGCCGGTGCGGGCGGAAACCAGCAGGTCGCGCCCGGCGGTGCCTTCGGCGAGCACGGCGGCCTGGACGGGGGTGGGGGTGGCGTAGCCGCGCGCCGACAGGGCGTCGCGCAGAGGCTGGGGCAGGGATTCGAAGGGCATGGGTCTAAGGCGTCCGGAGGAAGGGGCGCCTGATCGCGGGGGGCGTGCGGCATGGCACGTCGTGGCGCGGGGGGGCGGCGCGTTCGAGCGGGCGAAGGATTGCGCCCGCGGAGAGGACGATATCGGGCTTCGGGCCCGCCGCCACAACCGGCGGCTGCGCATTCCAGCCCTGCGGCGCCCCGGTCGGCGCCCCAGTCGGCGCCGCGGGCAGCACCGGGATCAGCGCCGGGATCAGCGCCGGTAGAGGATCATTCCGAGGATCAGGGCGGAGGAGGCCACCCCTGCCGCGCGCGTGGCGCCCCCCGTGTCGCCGGAGGTGGCGAGAACGAGAGTGGTGACCACCCCCGCCGCCCCGGCGGCCAGGAGGATCAGGGCGAGGGCGCGCATTCCGGCGGGCTCAGCGGGTGATGCCGGGCACGACCAGCAGCGGCGTTCCCAGCGTGGCCGGTGCCGTGCCGGGAGCGGCCGCGCCGGCGGGGGCGCCGGGTTGCGAGCCCGGCGGGAAATAGGGGTAGGCGCGCGGATAGATGATCGCGCTGGCCGGGCCGTCCGCCCGGATCGGGCCGATGCGGCCGCAGCCCGCCAGTGCCAGGACGGCGGCGAGAAGAAGCAGGTTCCTCATGCCAGGCGCTCCAGCCATTCCTTTGCCATGGCCGCGACGTTCGCGGGCGCCGTGCCGCCGTGGGAGGTGCGGGAGCGGACGGAGGCGGCCACCGAGAGCACGCCGAAGACCCCCTCGGTGATGCGGGGCTCCACCGCCTGCATCTCCCCGATGGTGAGCCCGGCGAGGTCCACGCCCATGCCCTCCGCCTTGGCGACCAGGCGGCCGGTGACGTGGTGGGCGTCGCGGAAGGGGAGCCTGAGTTCGCGCACCAGCCAGTCCGCCAGGTCGGTGGCGGTGGAGAAGCCGGCGCCGGCGGCCTCGGCTAGGCGGCCGGGCACGGGCTGCATGTCGCGCACCATGCCGGCGGTGGCGGCCAGCGCCAGGGCGAGGTTCTCGGCGGCGTCGAAGATGCCCTCCTTGTCCTCCTGCATGTCCTTTCCGTAGGTCAGCGGCAGGCCCTTCATCACGGTGAGCAGGCCGACGAGGGCGCCGTTGATGCGGCCGGGCTTGGCGCGGACCAGCTCGGCCGCGTCCGGGTTACGCTTCTGCGGCATGATGGAGGAGCCGGTGGTGAAGGCGTCGCTCAGCTTCACGAAGTTGAAGTAGGGGTTGGTCCAGATCACCACCTCCTCCGCGAAGCGGGAGAGGTGGGTGGCGCAGATGGCGCAGGCCGCCAGGAACTCGAGGGCGAAGTCGCGGGAGGCGACGGAATCGAGGCTGTTGCGGGTGGGGCGGTCGAAGCCGAGTGCCTCGGCGGTCATGTGGCGGTCGATCGGGAAGCCGGTGCCGCAGAGGGCGGCGGCGCCGAGCGGGCTCTCGTTCAGGCGGGCGCGGCAATCGGCCAGCCGCCCGCGGTCGCGGGACAGCATCTCCACATAGGCCAGAAGGTGGTGGCCGAAGGTGGTGGGCTGCGCCGGCTGGAGGTGGGTAAAGCCGGGCATCACCGTGCCGGCGTGCTCGGCCGCGCGGGCGGCGAAGGCGCGCATGACGTCGGCGATCTGGGCATCGAGGCCGTCGATGGCGTCGCGCGTCCAGAGGCGGACGTCGAGCGCCACCTGGTCGTTCCGCGAGCGCGCGGTGTGCAGGCGCTTGCCGGCCTCGCCGATGCGATCCGTCAGGCGGGCCTCGATGTTCATGTGGATATCCTCCAGCGCCTCGCTGAAGGGGAAGTCGCCCGCCTCGATCTCGGCGCCGATGGCGGTGAGGCCGTCGCGGATCGCGGACTCGTCGGCGGCGGTGATGATGCCCACATGCGCGAGCATGGCGGCATGGGCCAGGCTTCCGCGGATATCCTGGCGCCACATCTTGCGGTCGAAGCCGATGGAGGCGTTGATCGCCTGCATGATGGCGGAGGGGCCGGCGGCGTAGCGGCCGCCCCATGCCGTGTTGACGTGGGCTGCGTTGGCGATGTTCGGCTGGTCGTCGGGCACGGGCGAGGAGGTCTCTCGGTGAAGAATTACGGCCGTCGCGGCCATCTGGCCCTTTCGGCGGGCCTTTTCGCGGGCGGGACACTAGGCGCGGGCCTCCCGCCGCGTCCAGCGCGGGCTCAGGGAAGCGGGCCCCAGGGAAGCGGGAACCCGGCCACGGGGGCGTTGCGGCTGGACGGGCCGAAGCCCCTGCCCGCCTTTTCCCTGACCGACCCGGAGGGGGCGCGGCGGGAGATGCCCTTCTTCGCGGGGAAGGGGGTGGTGCTGAACCTCTGGGCCACGTGGTGCCCGCCCTGCGTGGAGGAGATGCCGGCGCTGGATCGCCTGGCGGGGCTGCTCGCGGCCGACGACATCCTGGTGATCCCCGCCTCGTCCGACCGCAACGGGCGGGCGATGGTGGAGCCCTTCTACGCGCGCACGGGGGTGAGGAACCTCGGCATCTGGCTGGACCCGAACTCGGCGGCGACGCGGGCGCTGGGCGCGCGGGGGCTGCCCACCACGGTGCTGATCGACCGGCTGGGGCGGGAGCGGGCGCGGCTGGAAGGCGGCGCGGCCTGGGACGGGCCGGCGCTGCTGGCCGAGGTGCGGCGCCTGTGCGGGGATGGCGGCGGGAACGGGCGGCCGGCCACGGAGCCGGCCTAGAGCCTTACCGCTTCACTCGAAGCCGGAGCTGGCGCGGTGGTTCCGGCATCCGGCTGGGGTGAAGGTGTTGAGCAGGCCGATGGTGGTCCAGAGCGCCTCCCGCGGGCGGGCCGTGGCCTTTCGGAGCAGAAGCCTTCAGCTTGGCGAAGGCCTGTCCCATGGGCTTTGAGGCACTGCCTCGAAGGGACGGGTGAGTGGGGCGGCGGGGCGAGCAGGCCGGCACGGGTGGTCCGGATCGCCGGCGCGGGGCTGCGACCTTGTGGGCCGGGACGTCGTCCGTGGGCACCACGTCACCTTTGGCCGGGGCGGGCGCGAGGAACCGCCCGACACAGGCGAGGAAGATCTCGCCCGTTACGCGCCCCCCCCCAGCATGAGCGGCACGCCCCCAGGCAGTGGCGGCTTGCGGTAGCCGCCGTCTCGGGCTGGGGCCGTGCTGCCGGTCTGGCGCACCCGCCGGGCCGGCGTGGTCGCCGCCGAGGCGCCCGCCTCAACAGCCTGGACCACTCGCGCCGGTCCTGCGGCGGCGGCGGCGTCACCGGCCCCGCTGCTCCATCGGCAGCCCCGCATCCACACCCCTGAGATCGTGCAAGCCTGAAGTGGTCTGGACTAATTGCATTCAATAGAGGATTCTCTTGAATACGATGTCACGACCGCAGCCACCAACGAATTCAGCCAAACACACTGACAATAACCTGGACTTCATAAGGCTTTTGGCAGCGTTGGCCGTGCTGATCAGTCACAGCTACCCACTGTACGCAAATCCGGCCGAGCCACTGGCGTTGTTAACCGGCTCGATCACCCTGGGAACCTTCGCTGTCTATATCTTCTTCATCGTCAGCGGTTTCCTTGTGGCGCAAAGCTGGAATCGGGATCCAGACCCGGTCCGGTTTTCCATCCGGCGCGCGCTCAGGTTGCTGCCGGGGCTGTATGTTTTTCTCTTTATCAGCACGGTGTTCGTCGGTCCGCTGCTGACCGAATTGCCGCTAAGCGAATATTTCTCCGCGGCGCGCGTTTCCGGGTATGTCTGGCAGCTCGGCATATTCTGGCTTCAGGGTTATCTTCCCGGCGTATACGAGCACAACGTTTTCCCGATTTACTTCAATGGTTCTTTGTGGTCGATCAGAATCGAGGTGGCCTGTTATATTGTTGCCCTGGTCCTCGGGATCGTCGGGGTTCTTTCGAGCAAGGCAGCGACCACGGCGTTCGCTCTCGTAGCCTTCGTGGCGTATTACTATGCAACTTACTTCGTGTCGGGCACCCACGGGTTTCTGAATATGGAGATGAAGCAGTCTCTTGACGTCGCGGCCTATTTCTATGCTGGTTCGATGCTGTTCCACTGGTGGCCGAAGCTACCGAAGCTGCATGGCGCCTACGCACTTGCCACGCTCATCGCCATCTTGACTCTCGGAGGCAGTCGTTTGCAGCCGGTTCTGCATCTCGCACTGCCTTTTCTGATACTCAGCATCGCCTTTCATCCGGTGAAGATCCTGTCGTTTGCCGCCAGCCGCGGAGATTTCTCCTACGGTATTTATGTGTATTCCTTTCCCGTGCAGCAAACAGTCATGCATTTCTTCGGGCACGGGATCAGTTTTGCCGCCTTCATAACCTTGTCTTTGATCGGGACGATGGCGTGTGCGTTCCTGTCCTGGCATGTCGTCGAACGCCCAGCCCTGCAGTTAAAGCCGACCCGACGGAATTCGCGCAGACCGGCTGACGACCGGATCCTGTATCCTCTTTATGCCAAGAACGAGCATCTAACCTTGCCCCAGTTCAAAAGCCCTGGGGGGGAAGGTCCCTAGGAATTTTCCAAGTCTGTCGAACGCATCGACAGCATAGCGCGTCGCGGGTGCGGGCCGCTGCTTTTCGGCGCAGCGCCCTCGGCTCGGCGAGGGCGTGCCGTCATCACCAGCCTCGCTGCTCCGTCAGCAGCGCCGCTTCGAAACCCGCGAGGCCGTGCGGGGACGGCGATCACCCTCCATCGCCGTCCGGGATGCGATAGCGCTTGCCGCGAACACCGCACGCAGCGCCCGCAAGGCATCTCCGCGCGCGGGGCAGCCTGGCCGGGTGTTCCTAGGAAATCAGCCCTTCCAGGTAAGAGCCGTAGCCGCTCTTGCTTTGCCTGCCGGCCAGGGCGCGGAGCGCATCGTCGTTGATCAGCCCCAGCCGCCAGGCGACCTCTTCCGGGGCCGCCACCTTCGTGCCCGTGCGCTTCTCGATGGCGCGCACGTATTCCCCGGCCTCCAGCAGGCTGTCATGCGTGCCGGTGTCCAGCCACGCATAGCCGCGGCCGAGGCGGATCACGCGCAGCGTCCCTTCCTCCATGTAGAGGCGGTTGAGGTCGGTGATTTCCAGTTCTCCGCGCGGGGAGGGCTTGAGGGAGCGGGCGAGTGTGGGAGCGCGCCCGTCGTAGAAGTAGAGGCCCGTGACCGCCCAGTTGGAGCGCGGCACCGCTGGCTTCTCCTCCAGCGACAGCGCGCGGAAGCTGTCGTCGAACTCCACCACGCCGTAGCGTTCCGGATCGGCCACGCGATAGGCGAAGACCGAGGCCCCTTCCCGTTCCACACGCGCTTCCGCCAGCCGGTCGTCCAGGTCGTGCCCGTGGTAGATGTTGTCCCCGAGCACGAGGGCCGAGGGAGCCCCGCCGAGGAACTCCTCGCCCAGGATGAAGGCCTGGGCCAGCCCGTCCGGATGCGCCTGCTCCGCGTAGGAAAGGCGGATGCCCCACTGCTCTCCGGTGCCGAGCAGGCGGCGGAAGAGCGGCAGGTCGTGGGGCGTCGAGATCACCAGGATGTCCTGGATGCCCGCCAGCATGAGCACCGAGAGCGGGTAGTAGATCATCGGCTTGTCGTAGACGGGCAGGAGCTGCTTGGAGACGGCCAGGGTCGCCGGGTAGAGCCGCGTCCCGCTCCCGCCCGCAAGCAGGATGCCCTTGGTGGCCGGAATCTGTGCGGGGGCGCTCATGCCTGATCCTTCGTGATGGGCCCGATCAGCGCGTCGAGGCAGCGCGAAAGGGAGGAGCGCCAATCGGCGGCGCCGATGCCGTGCACCCGCTGGATGCGCCCGCAATCCAGGCGCCCGTCGGGTGGCCGCCGGGCGGGAGTGGGATACTGGGCGGTGGTGATGGCCGAGAGGCGCGGCACCTTGTGGCCGCGGGCGGCGGCGCCCGCGAAGATGGCCTCGGCGAAGCCGTGCCAGGTGGTCCAGGGCTGGCCCGTCAGGTGGAACACCCCGAAGGCGGGATCGCCCTCCGGCGCGGCGCCGAGGCGCGGCAGCATGCGGGCGATGGCATCGGCCAGGTCGGCGGCGAAGGTGGGGGCGCCGTGCTGGTCGGCCACCACGGAAACCTCCTCCCGCTCGGCGCCCAGGCGCAGCATGGTTTTCACGAAGTTGGCGCCGTGCGGGCTGCACACCCAGGCGGTGCGCAGGATGGCGGTGCGGGGATTGGCTGCCAGGGCCGCGCGCTCTCCCGCCAGCTTGGAGGCGCCGTAGACCCCGGCGGGATCGGGGGTGGCTTCCTCGGCGTAGGGGGCGCCGCCCTCGCCGGAAAAGACGTAGTCGGTGGACAGGTGGACAAAGGGCAGGCCGCGCGCGGCGGCGGCCGCGGCCAGCATGCCCGGGCCGATCGCGTTCACCGCGAAGGCCATGTCGCGCTCGTTCTCGGCGCGGTCCACGGCCGTGAAGGCGGCGGCGTTCACCACGATGTCCGGTTCGGCCTCGGCCAACGCGCGGAGGATGGAGGCGCGGTCCGTCAGGTCCAGCTCGGGCGCCTCCAGCGCCACCACCGGGTGGCCATCCCGCGGAAGGCGGTCCTGCAGTTCAAGGGCGAGCTGGCCGGTGCGGCCGGCAACCAGCACACGCATCAGGGAGTCCCCTTGTTGTTGAGCAATCCGAGGCGTTGTCCGTCGTAGCGGTCCCGCAGCGGTCGCCACCAGGCTTCGTTCTCCAGGAACCAGGCCACCGTGCGCGCGATCCCTTCCTCGAAGGTGACGGAGGCGCGCCAGGCCAGTTCCCGCTCGGCCTTGGCGGGGTCGATGGCGTAGCGGCGGTCGTGTCCGGGTCGGTCGGCCACGAAGGTGATGAGGTCGCGCCGCGGGGTGGCGCCGGGGCGCAGCCGGTCCAGGGTGTCGCAGATCGCGTGGACGACCTCGAGGTTGGTGCGCTCGGCGCGGCCGCCGATGTTGTAGGTCTCGCCGGGCACGCCGTGCGTGACGGCCGCGGCCAGCGCCCGGACGTGGTCCTCCACGAAGAGCCAGTCGCGCACGTTGCCGCCGTCGCCATAGACCGGGAGCGGCCTGCCCTCCAGCGCGTTGAGGGTGACCAGCGGGATCAGCTTCTCGGGGAAGTGGTAGGGGCCGTAGTTGTTGGAGCAGTTGGTCACGATGGTGGGCAGACCGTAGGTCTCGTGCCAGGCGCGCGCCAGGTGGTCCGAGCCGGCCTTGCTGGCGGAATAGGGCGAGCGCGGGTCGTAGGGGGTGGTCTCGGTGAAGGCGCCGGTCGGGCCGAGGGAGCCGAACACCTCGTCAGTGGAGACGTGCAGGAAGCGGAAGGCCGCGCGCCGGGCGGCGTCATACCCGCCCACCAGCGCGCGCGCCGCCTCCAGCAGGGCGAAGGTGCCCATCACGTTGGTCTGCACAAAGGGCGCGGCCGAAGCGATGGAGCGGTCCACGTGGCTCTCGGCGGCCAGGTGCATCACGGCGTCGGGGGCGAAATCGGCGAAGGCGGCCCGCATGGCCTCGGTGTCGCAGATGTCGGCCTGGAGGAAGGCGAAGCCGGGGCGCCCCTCGCAGGCGGCGATCGTGCGGCGGTCGCCGGCATAGGTGAGCTTGTCCACCACCAGCACCTCATGGCCGAGGTCGAGCACGAGGTGGCGCACGAGCGCCGAGCCGATGAAGCCGGCGCCGCCGGTAACGATCACGCGCATGGTGTGGGTCTCAGCAGGCGATGGGGGTTCAGGTGGCATCCGGAAGGTCGCGCAGGCGCGGGTGCCGGCGGTCCTTCTCGGACAGGATGGGCCCCTCCGGCAGCACGGGCCAGGGCAGGGCGAGGTCCGGATCGTCCCAGGCCAGGCCCCGGTCGAGCTCGGGGGCGTAGTAGTCGCTGACCTTGTAGGCGACCTCGGTGCCGGGCTCGAGCGTCACGAAGCCATGGGCAAAGCCGGTGGGAACATAGAGCTGCTCCGCTCCCTCGGCATCCAGGCGGCAGGCCACGTGGCGCCCGAAGCCGGGCGAGCCCGGACGGATGTCCACCGCCACGTCCAGGATCGCGCCCCGCAGCACCCGGACCAGCTTGGCCTGGGCGCGGGGGGCGAGCTGGAAGTGCATGCCGCGCAGCGTTCCCACGCGCTCGGAAAGCGACTGGTTGTCCTGCACAAAGCTCTCGGGCACGCCCACCGCGCGCAGGTCCCGCTCGCTGAAGGTTTCCATGAAGTAGCCGCGCAGGTCACCGAAGCGGCGAACCCCGATCAGCAAAGGGCCAGCGATCTCCAGCACGCGCGCCGTCACGTTGCCACTGACGCGGAGGTCACCTGAAGGAGGGACATGGAGCGGCGAAGAAGTGGCGGACATCACGCGGGATCCTGATCGCAAGGTGCCGGAAGGGTATCACAAAAGTGAATCCGTGCCACAGCCTCACCGTGCCGCGCAGCTTGCGGGTGTGGACGCCCGGCGCTCTACCCCGATTCAGAGCCCGAGATCCACTGGCGGACCCTCGCGTTTCCACCTTCCGAGGACCTTGTCCCACCGTCGGCGGCGGGGGAGCGCGAAGGGCTGAACTCCCGGACGGCGACACCATCGCAGGACTTGTCCCGAACGGCCGCACGCGCGCCGCGCATCAGCCTCTCGCGGAGGTCGACATCGCCTCCCCGGCTGCCGGTCGCCGCCACCCGGGCCGTTGCGCCCGGCGACGAAAAGGGGGGGTGGCCAGCAGCCGGGCGGCCTCGCTGGGCCGGGTTTCGGCCGCGAGCCCCTCCCCGGAGGCTCGATGGGCCGGGCCTGCCCATGCCATTCGGTCAGCACCCTCCCAAGCTGCGGCCCCGGCTTGTGGCTGGTGGGCCAGCCCGACAGCGGCGCATGCAGCCGAGCAAGGGCGGCCGACGTCGCGGCCAGGCGCCGCGCCCGGTTCGGTGTTCGGCCTGGCCTGGCCTGGCCTGAACCCCGAACAACCGGTCTTCAACAAGACCGGCGCCCTCGATCGGGATGGGCCGCGGGTGAATGGCACGCATGCCAGTCAGCGCATCCGCCATGCCCGCTGCCGACCCGCCTTGTCATCCCTGAACCATGCCGGCGGGTCGGGACGGCCGGGGCTCGCCGTTGCCGGATGCCAACAACCATGGAGCGTGCCAGCAGGCTCCTCTGCTTCAGCCGCAAGAACACCTCATGCGCGAACGGCCCGGACGGACGCTGCCGCCGGGCCGCTCGCCTTTTCGTCAAGGCCCTGCGGAGCCGAAGACACCGACCCGCAGAGCCACTTCACCGATTTGCCAAACGCCTCGTCGGCGGCTCGCCGCAGGACCGCATCAACGGGTCCATGCCATGGCACCGGACCGGCGCGGGAACCGCCCGGCCGGCACTGGGTCCAGCAAGGAACCTCGGTTCCCGACGGCAAAGCTGCGCGACAGAGTCGCTCACCCCGCGAAAAGAATGCCGAACTGACCCGGGTTCTCGTTGAGGATGTTCCCGCTGGTCAGGAACTGATGCTCGGTGCTTTCGGAAAAGCCGATCACCACCTGGGCCCTGCTGTAGACGCCCGCATCGAGGGCGTTGACCCAGCCCTGCTTTCCCGCCGCGTCGGAAGCACGGTGAAGCGTGTTCTGGTAGAGCAACTCGACGAAGCTGCCGGTATCCACCGCCGCACCGTAGCGGGACACGAATTCCGAGCTGTTGACGAAGCCGGTCGTCACGTCCAACAGGCTTTGCGATCCGGCATCCAGCTGCTCGCGCCAAGCTTGCAGCCCCGTCACATCGGGCACACGCCCGAAGGTCGTGTCGTAAAGGCGGGCGACCTGCGCGGCGTGCTCCGACAGATCCCAGACGCCGGCCTGGATGAAAGGAGCGGTCCGACTGACATTCTCGCCGGACTCCGAGAAGCGGGCGAGAACGGAGGCGCGGGTTTCACCCGCATTCAGCGTGTTCACCCAGTCAGTGAGGCCGGCCTGATCAGGCGCCCGTCCCAGCACATTCTCGTACAGACGAACCATGAGCGTTTGATTATCGAGGTTGTTGCCAAAACGGCCGACAAACTCAACGGAATTCAAAAAGCCCTGCGCCAGGTCCGCGAGGCTGCCCTGCCCTGCCTGCAGCTTCGTGTCCCAGAAATTCTGTCCGAACTGTTCGGGTGCGCGGCCCAAAGCCGCCTGGTAAAGCCGCACGACCTGGGCAGCCGGGTCATTGAGGTCGAACACCTCCCGCCCATCAGCATACTGGACCACCTCGACGCCAGTATAGGTGTCCCTGACGCCTTGGACGTTGCGGGTGGACGTGCCGCCTTCCAGGCTAAAGGTGGCACCGCGGCGGCCGACGCCCGAGGCAAGCTCGATGTCATAGCCTTCGTCGCCGAAGAACTGGTTCAGCACGCCGCCGCGAATGAAGACATCGTTCCCAGAGCCGCCAAACATGGCGTTCCCGCCTGCGCCGCCGATCAAGATGTCGTTGCCGGCATCGCCCCTCATGGTGTCGACCGGGCCGCCGCCGCCCCGCAGGAGGTCGTCTCCATCGCCACCGGAAAGCGCGTCGCTTCCGTCGCCGCCATCCAATGTGTCGTTGCCGCCATTGCCGAAAACACTGTCATTCCCGCCGAGCGCCGCAATGAAGTCGCCAATGCCGTCGCTGCTGATATTATCAGCATTGTTGGTGGGAATAGGGCTGAAAGCCATAAGAAACGCCTCCGAATGAACGAACCAGCGAGAAAATACATCGAACAACGATACGTTAACACAGTAGGGTGTCAGAACGAATTCGCCAATGCGCTAGCGCAATCAAATATGGGTGTGTGAATGATCTGCCCCATCGGAGGTTATGTTCTTCAGTGGCTGTTTCGAGGAGGCCGTGGAGGGGCGGAAGAGGACGCCGAGGGCCGAGCGGAGCGTGAGCAAGCTGCGGCAGGTTGAGGTGCCCACAGGGCCAGGGCGAGCCGGCCCGGAGGCGGTGCCCGCGACCATGCTGAACGGCGTCAAGGGGTAGGCCAGCGCCGACCGGGCGGGGCGACTGCCCGGGGCAGCCTCTGAGCAATCCCAGGGCGTCTTCGCTCTGACCTTATGCGAGAACGGGAAGGTGGGGGTGCTTGGTTGAGCAAGTCCCCGTCGCCGGGTTCCACCGCCGTGGGAACACGAGGCAAGACTCCTCGCAGAAGGGCCGGTTTGTCCGACCCCTCGGTTCGCCCACCTGCCTTGCGAGGCAGCGCAGGTGGGGAGATGGCCAACAGATCCGCCGGGGCAGGTTTCCTCAGCCCGGTGTGGTGGGGATCATCTTTTGTGCCCCCCCTGGTGCACCCGACGGGCCTGGCCGCCTCTCGCAACCTCCTCCACCTGGGCAACGAAGCTTTCCAGCGGCTCCTTCCATTCCCAGATCCGCGGAACGCGGTTCCTCGGCGCGCCGCTTTCGTTGACGATGAAGCGAGCTGCTTCGTCCGGGTCGTTCGTGACCGCCACGCCGAAGGCCTTATGCGCGGGTATATCCGAGGCAATGACCGGAAGACCCATGGCAAGCGCCTGGCCGATGCCGAGATTGTAGCCCTCCCAGCGGGAGAAGCTCGCGTAGAAATCGGAGGCCGCATAAAGGTCAAACATCTCCTCGTCATCCACGTTCGCGATCACCGTCAGGCCGCATCCCTCCATCGCGACGACATCATCGGCCGTTCCCTTGCCGCAAAGAACAAAGACCGTCTTCGAGCCGAGTGCCGGGTTCATTCTCATGAGCGAATCCCTCATGAACGTGTAAGTGTCGACACCCTTGTAGGCACGTTCCCCGGCGTGAAAGCGGCAGACGTTCAGAATGACGGTGCTGTCTTCCCAGCCCCGGTCGGCGCGCACGGTCGTCCGCCGCCGCGCCGCCAGCTCATCCCATCGTCCGAGATGTGAATTTCCCAGCGGAACGACGCCGTCCGGCGGAAAGGCAGCCTCATTCGCCACAGCGTCCGAGATCGCCAGCACCCGAGTGGCCGCGGCGAGTTCCATCGCCTTTATCTCAAGCTGATTGCGCCGTTCCGGTGCTTCCGAAAACAGTTCGGGCGGCGGTTCGCCATAGTCGTAGGCAAGGACAGGCGGGTAGGTGCCGACCCAGCGAGCAACCCCGAAATAAGGCGGCGTGTGAGCGACGATCACATCGACATTGAGATCGCTGGCCAGCGTCGCTGCAGAGCGTGGATCATGCACCTCGAAGATCGCCTGTTCGCCGAAGCCGAAATCGCGATCCGACTTTTCACCCGCAAGAAGGACCTGATGCCCCGCTTTAACAAGAGCCCGCACCTGCTGCTCGATCACAACCGCCACGCCATGGCCGCGGGCGTATGTGATCGAAAGAAAAAGCACCTTGAGTGACTGCGCGGCCGGGGCCTTCCATGCAGAACGCCGGCGTGGTGCGAAGGCGAGCTTGTATGGAACCTCCAGCGAGAGGTTCGGCGAATAGAACGGATCATTGCGAAACAACTCAGGGTACACGCGCAGTGCAAGGCATGTTTCGTGACGGGCGAGGCGGATCTTTTCCGGGGTGTCGTCGTAGCCGCGGGTTTTGCTTTCATGATGGGTGATCAGAGGGTCGCCGACGTAGAAGTTGTCGAGGCCCTGCATCAGAAGATCGAGGCAGAGCATCACGTCGTTGAACGAAACGCGGAATTCCTCTCGCAACCCGCCCACTGCGAGGAATCGGTCGCGCCGCACCATCAGGCAGGCTCCCGTGACGGCGGAGATCTCGTGCGTCAGTTTGGCGAGGCCTGCATAGCCCGGGTCCTCGGCACCCAGAAAAAGATGGGCGTGCGCTGCCGCCCCCTGCACGCCAAGGATGATGCCCCCGTGCTGCACCTTGCCATCGCCGTAAAGCAACTTGGTGCCGACCGCTCCGGCGTCGGGAAGCAGGGCATAGGCCGCGAGCTTCTTGAGCCATGCCGGATCAAGCACCTCCGTATCGTTGTTCAGCAGCACCAGAAGTTCACCGCGCGCGAGTTGCGCCGCGGCGTTGTTCAGTCTTGCGTAATTGAAAGGATGCGGGTCGCGCAGGACCCGGATCTCTCCTGCGGCCTCCGCCTGCGCGAGTCCGTCAAGCGTTTCGGCCTCCGTCGAGTTATTGTCCACAACAATCACGTCAAGCTGGTGGCGAGGCCAGTCGGTCATCTTCAGGCTGGCCAGGCATGCCTGGAGAAGGTTCCAGCTGTCGCGGGTCGGAATGACAATGCTGACGCCCGGCAGACGATCCGGCAGAGGCGGAGTCGATGGCGATGGAACCCGGGGGAGTGCGACGTCGTGAAACGTGACATGCGGAACGTGCAGGATCTTTCGATCGGCCAGTTCAAGTGCGATGTCCCGCGCGAGGGAGGCAGCCCCGCCACCCATCATCCGCAGGCGGCTTGCAAGCCCGGCGATGCCGTGCACGGAAGGGCGTACCGCCGTCATTTTCCCCAGAAGGATGCCGGCTTCAGCAAGGCGCCTCGCGAATTTTGGCTTGAAGAAGGGAGTGTGGGGCACTCCATCGGCGCCGAGGCGATCCTCATCAGAATAAGCCAGCATGGCCGTTTGATCTGCGGCAAGGGCATCGACGAGGATTCTCGGCCCATGGGGACGCGGGATGGCCCCCGCCTCAAGCAGGAGGACCACCGCATCAGCAGGGGTCGTGTCGCCCGCTTGGAGGAAACGTGGGTCATCGATCAAGGCATGGGCATGTGCCTCGGATGTTCTTGCATTGCATTCTTCATCGAAGATGATCTGGGCATGCCAGCGGAGCCCGACGATCATGCGAAGGGCTTCAAGCGTCCGGTCGAGAAACGCGAGAGTTCCCGAGGAAGCCCCGATGAAAAAGAAAGCCTCGGGAACATCGCCTGCGCTTACCTGCAGTCGCTTCGTGTCCTCAACGTCAGGCGTATCGAAGCGCGCGGACCAGGCGGCATAACTCGCGACCGCCGCTTCATGGAGCGCCGGTTCGCCCTGGTGCGCGAGCACCGCCGGATCCTTGCCGGCCGGGGCACGGAAGAAGCGCTTAACAACCCGAACGCGTTCCATCGCGAATCGCAGCGGTGCAGTGGCCGCCCAAGATGTTGACCGCAGAAGGTCTTCCAGCCGTTTTTCGGCGGCGTCGGCCCGGGCCGCCAGGATGCCCCTCCATCTTTCCGAGTCCTGCAGCCGTTCCTCCGCGGCCTTTGTCCGCGCCTCGCTGATTTCAATCCGCGCGCTCAGAGCACGGATTTCCTCGCGCTGCTCGGCGATCCGCTCGGCAAGGTTGTGCCTTTCCTGCTCAAGCTTCTCCTGGATTCGCTGGATTTCGGCGCGGTGTGCGGCCAGCATCTCGTGCTGCTTGGTTCGTTCTGCCTCGATCATCGCGTTCAACCGGTGGATATCATCGTCCATCGTACTTTCCTTACCAGGCTCACCACTGCAGCCAGCACATCACGCGAGGCAATCGGCCATCTTGAGGGCGATGCACCAAGGTAGCATCAGCAGCCCTTCCGAGAGAATGAGGCCGCACGGCCTTCGCCCCTGGAAGCCGCCGGGGGCTTCGGGAGGGTGGGGGAGCATCAGCGGCCGGAGGAGGTCGGGGCAGGGGCAGGGGCAGGGGCAGGGGCAGGGGCAGGGGCAGGGGCAGGATGCTCACCTCGACATCTGCGTGGGTGGAATGTGCGCCGGCATGGAGACGCGACGGCCGGGCTGGCCCAGCCGGAGCTGCCTGGCAGGGTGGCGACAACCTCCGCCACTTCCCCCGCGTGCCGTTTCCGTTCAGGAGCCGTTCGGCATGTTGTCTGGCTGCATGAAGCGCGCAGTCCGCGCCCGCAGGAAGCGGCCCGGGCCGCGCTGCGGCCGGTCCTGCCCCGGGAGCTCCGGCCGTGCCGCCGCGGGGCACGAGCAGCCCGCGCGGGCAAGGGCGGCGCATGCCTCCGCGGCGTGTTGCGGCGCATCACGCCAGGACAGGTCACGACCGTTGAAGCCCATCCGCCATGGCCACGCCTGCCAAGGCCGGCAGGGTGCCTCATGATGGGCTGAGCTCGTGGCAGAGAGGGGGTGACGGCGCGGGTGGATCCCTCCTAGCCTTTCTCCCGGCGCGAAGCGCCGAGGCAGAATGCCAGGAGGAACGCGTGCCCCATTCCCGCCGTCATCTCGCCATCGCCGCCGGGGGGACCCTCGCCCTGCTCGGCGCGGCATCCGCCATGGCCCAGACAGCCGCTCCGACGGCCGGTACCCGGTCCACGGAAGAGGCTGCCGTGGGCAATGCCGTCGAACGGCTGCGCCAGGCCATGATCTCGGCCGACCGCGCCGGGCTGGAGGCCGCCGCCGCCGATGCCCTGACCTATGGGCACTCCTCCGGCCGGCTCGAGAACAAGGAGCAGTTCGTCGCCTCCATCGTGGAGGGGCGCAGCGTCTTCCGCAGCATCGACCTGTCGGAACAGGCCATCCACGTGTCGGGCGATGTCGCCACGGTCCGGCACCTTCTTACCGCCCAGACCATGGATGGCGGGCGGCCCGGCAACGTGCGGATCGGCGTGCTGCTCGTTTTTCAGAAGCAGGGCGGCGACTGGAAGCTGCTCGCCCGCCAGGCGGTGCCGCGCCCGGCCTGAGGGGGCGCCCTGAACGAAAAAGGGCCGCCCCTCGCGGGGCGGCCCTCCTTCGGTTCAGCCCGGACGATCACTCGTCCGTGGACAGGTTCCGGCGGCGGATGGCGGCGCCCAGGATGTCGCCCAGCGAAGCACCGCTGTCGGACGTCCCGAACTCCTTCACCGCCTCGCGCTCCTCCTCGATCTCCTTGCCCTTGATGGTCAGGGCCAGGCGGCGGGCGGCGCGGTCGATGCCGGTGACCTTGGCATCCACCTTCTCGCCGATCGCGAACTTCTCGGGGCGCTGGTCGCCGCGGTCGCGGGCCAGCTCGGCGCGACGGATGAAGCCGGTGAGGACCTCGTCGATCTTCACCTCGATGCCGTTGGCCTCGACCTTGGTGACGATGCAGGTGACGATCTCACCCTTCTTCACCTTGTCCAGCACCTCGGCGGCCGGATCGGCCTCGAGCTGCTTGATGCCGAGCGAGATGCGCTCCTTCTCGACGTCGATATCAAGGACCTTGGCCTTGACCATGTCGCCCTTGTTGTAGTTCGCCATCGCCTGCTCGGGCGAAAGGTCCCACGACAGGTCGGACATGTGGACCATGCCGTCGATCTCCGGGGCCAGGCCCACGAACAGCCCGAACTCGGTGATGTTGCGGATCTCGCCCTCGACGACCGTCCCCGGGGCGTGGGTCTCCATGAAGACCTCCCACGGGTTGCCCTGCGCCTGCTTGAGGCCGAGCGAGATGCGGCGCTTGGGCTCGTCCACGTCCAGGATGACCACCTCCACTTCCTGCGAAGTGGCGACGATCTTGCCCGGATGGACGTTCTTCTTCGTCCAGGACATCTCGGACACGTGCACCAGGCCCTCGACGCCCGGCTCCAGCTCCACGAAGGCGCCGTAGTCGGTGATGTTCGTCACGCGGCCGGAGAACTTGCCCTGCACCGGGTACTTGGCGGCGACGCCCTCCCACGGGTCGGACATCAGCTGCTTCATGCCGAGCGAGATGCGCTGCGTCTCGGAGTTGAAGCGGATGACCTGCACCTTCACCGGCTGCCCGATCGTCAGGGCCTCGGAGGGGTGGTTGATGCGGCGCCAGGCGATGTCGGTGACGTGCAGCAGCCCGTCCACGCCGCCCAGGTCCACGAAGGCGCCGTAGTCGGTGATGTTCTTCACCACGCCGTCGAGCACCATGCCTTCCTTGAGGCCCTGGATCAGCTCGGAACGCTGCTCGGCGCGCGTCTCCTCGAGAACGGCGCGGCGCGACACCACGATGTTCCCGCGGGCGCGGTCCATCTTGAGGATCTGGAAGGGCTGCGGGCTGCCCATCAGCGGGCCGACGTCGCGCACGGGGCGGATATCGACCTGGGAGCCCGGAAGGAAGGCCACGGCGCCGCCGAGGTCGACGGTGAAGCCGCCCTTCACGCGCCCGAAGATGACGCCGTTCACGCGGACCTGCGCCTGGAACTGCTTCTCCAGGTTGGTCCAGGCCTCCTCGCGCCGCGCCTTCTCGCGCGACAGCACGATGGAGCCGTCGCGGTCCTCGTAGCGCTCGACGAAGAGCTCGATCAGGTCGCCCGGCTTGACCTCGGGCTTCTGGCCCTGGGCCGCGAACTCGCGGAGCGGCACGCGCCCCTCGCTCTTGAGACCGACATCGACGACGGCGACGTCGTCATCGATCCGGATCACCTTGCCCGTGACGACGGAGCCGGCGAAGCCGGTATCGGCGCCCAGCGTCTCGTCGAGAAGGGAGGCAAAGTCCTCGCCGCCGGCCATGGGCCGGTCGAGGGTGGTGGCAGATGCCATGTAGCGGTGTGTTCCTGAAGGCGGGGCGCAGCGCGCCGCCTGGGTCCTGCGCCCCATCCCTCTGCCGCCGCGCGCGGCCGGCTGGATGACACGTCTTGCCCGGTCGGGCCTGTTCGGGAGACACCCGGGTACGGGTGCGCGACCGGGAGTCAGACCCCCGGTAGCCGGACCCCATTAGGCGATCAGGCCGGTCGGATGCAAGGGAAACCCCGGGCCGGGAGGGCGTCCCGCTCCCACGGAGGGGCCGGGTCCTCCTTTACCGGGGGCTTTGCCGGGCGCGGGGTGGCCGGCCCGGCCCGCCGCCTCAGAACCGCACGATGGCGGAGGCCTGGATGCGGTCCGACTGGCCGCCCCGCACGCCGTTCAGGTTCCGGTTCTGCAGGGTGCGCTCCGTGTGGATGTACTCGATCCCGAGGTCCACCGGGCGCACGGGGCTCCAGATCAGGTTGATCGCCCCCGCCCAGATCTCCTGGTTCACGCCGTCACAGACCGAGCCCGCGCCGGCGCCGGCGCAGCCGGCGAAGGCGCGGACGTAGTCGGGATAGGTGAGCCGCACCCCGTGGAGCGAGAGGTTGCTGCGAAGCGAGGGCGTGAAGTGGTACTGCGCCCCCACCAGCCCGGCCAGCACGCCCACCGTGTCGATGTCGCGGCCCCCGCCCTGAACCGCGGGCAGGCCGAAATTGGACACGGCGCCGAAGCCGGCGGAGCTGGAATCGAGGTAGCGCCCCAGCCCTTCGCCGTACTGCACGCTGCCGGCCAGGATCAGCCGCTTGTCCAGCAGGTTCAACGCCCCGGTCGCGCCCACCCCGAAACCCAGCGCGGAATCGGTGTAGCGCGCGGCGGGGCTGGCGGCGCCGCGGTTGTCGATCCGCACCTGGCGCAGCACGCCGCGCAGCGCGGCGAAGCCCCAGTCGCCTTCCAGGATCGCCTGCCCCGTCAGGTCCGGCACCTGGTTCACCCCGAAGCCCGCCCCGCCATTGGCGTCGGGATAGCTGGTGCCGGAGGTGGCGGCGATGTCGCTGTAGCCGTTCTCCAGCGCGGCCTTGATCGTCACGCCACCTTCCAGGCGGCGGGAGTAGCGGATCTGCGCCTGCCGCACGTTGCTGGCGCCCAGCGGCGTCCAGTCGTTGAGCCATTGCAGGGGCAGCAGCGTGGCATCCCCGAACAGGGTGTTGGACTGCCCGACCAGCACCGTGCCCCAGCCATCCGCCCCGAACTGCCCGAACTCGGCGAAAGCCTGGCGCAGGCGCGGGGTATAGGCGTTCGAGGTTGCCTGGGTGGTCAGGTCCGTGTTCTGGCCAGCGAAATCGAACTCCACCTGCGTGCGCACTTCGCCGAGGCCGTCGAAGGGCGTGCGCGTCTCGATGCCGAGGCGGGAGCGCCGGGCGCTCGCCTGGAAGTCCCCGCCCGTCCGCGCTCCCGCCGCGCCGCGCTCCAGCGGGATCGACTGCCCGCTGATCGAGTCCGAGCGGTTGCGGGGACCGAGGTCGCCGAAGGCGTTGAGCTTGGCGAAGCCGTAGAGCCGCACGGAGGTGTCCGTTCCCGGCACCCGGAAAGAGCCGGGAAAGGAACCGCGCCACTGGCTCAGCGGGGCCTCCCGCTGCGACTGCACGGGGATGGCGGAGGTGACCTGCGGCGGCCCCTGCGTGCTGCTCTCGCGCGACATGCTGTTGCCCGCCGCGGCGTCCAGCGTCCGCACCGGTGGTTGCCCGGCTGCCTGGCCCGTTGCCGGCCGCCCGGTCCCCTCCGGTGCAGGCCGCGCCGCCACCGCCGCGGGGGCCGGCGCCGCGGCGCCACGCGGGGCCCGCTGCTCGGCGCGGCGCTGCGCCGCCTCCAACTGGTCGATCCGGCGTTGCAGGGCGTTCAGCTGCGCCCGCAACTCCCCGACGGATTGCGCCGCCGCCGGAAAGGATAGAAGCAGCAGGGCGGCGGCCCCGCAGGCCGCTTGCAGCCGCCTCCCGGAACCCCGTCCCGAGCGGCTGCCCGCCCCGGGCTCGCCCAACGATTGAAGCAGCGTCCGTCCAGGCGTCACGGGTTCATCCTGTTGCGATGTTGCGGCCGACAGGGTGCGGATCCCGGTGGAGGTCACGCCCGCATCGTCAGGCGTATCGTAGGATGAAACAAGGATGGAGGCGACCCGCTCAGGTCCCGTCCGGGTGCACGTAATCCCACAAGGTTTCGAGAAGCGCCCTCACCCGCTCCTCGCCCAGGTTCTCGCCCATCTCCCCCTGCGCGGCCACCACCGCCCGGCGGAAGTGTTCCAGGAAGTGCAGACCCTGGTCGGTGAAGCGCACGATCTTGGCGCGCCCGTCCGCCGGGTCCGGCTCCCGCCGGACCAGGCCGAGATCGACGCATTGCCCGATCAGCTCCCCCATGGCCTGCTTGGTCATGCTGGCACGGTAGGCGAGTTCCGTCGGACGCGTTCCGGCGACGTCGAGGTTTCGCGTCACGCCGACATGGGCCAGCCGCACGCCATGGAAGCCCTGCTCCGCCAGGCGTTCCAGCACGCGGCTCTCGAAGCGCCTCACGGCCTCGTTCAGCAGCCGCCCGACATTGCGCCGGCGCCAGTCCTCCGTGCTCTCTTCGACGGGTGCGGCGGAGGGGGGCGCATCCGGCACGGCCGCGCTAATCCGCCGAGATGTTGCCGCGCCTGATCACGTCGGCCCAGCGCGCGAGGTCCCGCTTGGCCAGCGCTCCCAGCACCTCCGGCGTGCCTCCGGCCGGCCTCATGCCCTGTGCCAGCAACGCCTCGCGCGTGCGCGGGTCGCCCAGCCAGACGTTGAGGTCGGCGTTCACCCGCTGCACGAAGTCCCCGGGCAGCCCCGCCGGACCGAACAGGCCGAACCAGAGGTCGGCCTGCGATCCCGGGAAGCCGCTCTCGGCCAGGGTCGGCACGTCCGGGGTCGCATCGCTCCGGGTCTCGCCGCAGATCGCCAGCAGGCGGATCTGCCCGGCCTGGGCCAGCGGCAGCGCCGTGTGCACGGGCAGCACCATGGCCGCCAGCCGCTTGCCGATCAGGTCCTGCAGCGAGGGCGCCGCGCCGCGGTAGGGCACGTGGTTCATCTGCACGTTGGCCGTCAGCCCGAACAGCGCCATGGCCAGGTGCTGCGGGGTGCCCACCCCGGGCGAGCCGTAGTCCAGCTCCCCCGGCTTGGCCCGCGCCAGATCGGCCAGTTCCTTCGCGTTGCGGGCGGCCACGTCCGGGTTCACCACCACCACGAGGTCGCCCACGCTGAGCTGGATGATCGGCACGAAGCTGTTGATGGGGTCGTAGGGCACCTGCTTGAACAGGCTGGGATTCATGATGAAGGTGTTGGGCTGCAGCATCAGCGTCCGCCCGTCCGGCGCCGCGCGGGCCACGAACTGGGTGCCGATGTTGCCGCTGGCCCCGGCGCGGTTGTCCACCACCACCGGCTGGCCGAAGCGCTGCTGCAGGGGCGCGGAGATCAGCCGCCCCAGGATGTCGGGCCCTGTGCCGGGGGTATAGGGCACCACCACCGTCACCGGCCCGTCCGGGATGCGCCCCTGCGCGCCCGCGGCGCGGGGCGCCAGCGCCGCCAGGGGCAGCAAGGCCGCCGCCCGCCCGAACCGCCTGCGCCCGAACTGCTCACGCTTGATCATCGCGTTCTCCTCCCCCGCGCATCCGTGCCGCGCCGGCCGGTGCGTCCCGTGCTTGTGCGCAGCATAACCCGCCAGCCCCGCAAGGGGAGGCGGCGCCTCAATGCCCCATGGCCCGCGCGAGCACGGCCGCGGCCGCCCCGGCATCGTTCCCGCGCCAGGCCACCATGTGGTCCGGCCGGATCAGCACGAGGTCGCGCTGGTAAAGATCGCGCAGCCCCTCGGCTTCCGGCGAGACCACGCGCAGATCCATCCCCGCCGCCTCCGCCGCCCGGGCGAAGGGTTCGGCCGAGGCCGGGCCCAGGTGCAGCAGGGTCCATTCCGGCCCGAAGCTGTCGTAAAGCGAGCGGCCGTCGGCCAGCCAGGCATGGGGCGGGCGGCCGCCCGGGCAGGCGCTGGGCTCGTAGCGGTTGGGCTCGTCCGGCGGCGCCGCCGTGCCGTCCGGCACGATCACCGGCGATCCGTCGTAGCGCCCGCCGAAGGTGATGCCGGGGATGTTGAACTCCATCCGCGCATGCGCCTCGAGATGCGCGCCCGCCTCGCGCCGGGCGGCCTCGCCGGCGGGGGTCTCATCCTCCAGCTCCGGCGGCGCCGGGCGATAGCCGAGCGAGTCCGCGAGCCGGCGGGCATAGGCGGTGTTGCGCCGGGCCAGCGCGCCCCGCTCCACCCCGTAGCTTTCCAGCAGGGCGGGGCCGGCGATGCCGCGCAGGGCGGAAGCCAGCTTCCAGCCCAGGTTCACCGCGTCCTCCACCGCCGTGTTGTAGCCGAGGCCGCCCGCCGGGGTGAAAAGATGCGCGGCGTCCCCCGCGATCAGCACGCGGCCCCGCCCGAAGCCCTCGGCCACCAGCGCGTGGCCGGCGGTCCAGGCGGAACGGGAGAGGATCTCGGCGGCGACGGGGCGGCCCACCGCGTGCTCGAACATGTCGCGTGCCCGCGCCTCGGTGATGCCGTCCTCGTTCTCGCCGTCGCGAAGCTGCGTGTGGAAGGCGAACTCGCCGTGCCCGTCGACCGCGGCCATGAAGGCGCGGCGGTCCCCGTTGTAGGTCACGTGCATCCAGGCGGGGGCGTGCGGCACCTCCTCGTGGAAGCGGGGGCAGCGGAGATAGAGGGCGTACATCCGCCCGCCCATGAAGTCCCGCGGCACGCGGGAGGAGCCGCCATAGCGGATGCCGAGCAGCGCCCGCACGAAGGAGCGCGGCCCGTCCGCCCCCACCAGGTAATCCGCCCGGAGCGCGCGGCGGGCCGAGCCGTCCACCGCCTCGATCTCCGCCGAAACGGCGCCCTCCTCCTCGGCGAAGCGGACCAGGCGCCAGCCATAGAGAAGCTTTGCCCCTGCCGCCTCGGCCTTGGCGCGCAGCACCCGCTCGACGAACTTCTGCGACACCCGGTGGGGCAGCTCCGCCGCGCTCCAGGAACCCGACAGCCCCGCCACTCTGGCCCGCGCCTCACGCGCGGAGGGCAGGCGGTAGCGCGCCAGCTCGTGCCCGGCGAAGCGCGTGAAGTAGGCGATGTCCGTGGGATAGTCCGGCGGCATGCCCAGCGCCCGGATCTCGTCGGCGAAGCCCAGGCGGCGGTAGTGCTCCATGGTGCGCGCCTGGGTCGCGTTGGCCTGGGGGTTGAAGGTCGTGCCGGGCTTGTCGTCCACCAGCAGCACGCCGATGCCGCGGCGGGACAGCTCGATGGCCAGCATCAGGCCGCAGGGCCCGCCGCCGGCGATCAGCACGGGAACGCGTGCCGCCGCTTCCATGTCCGTCCTCCCCCTTCGAAACAGATGGTAAGGAAGCCTTACGACCCCAGCAAGGCCTAGTCGTTCCGGGCAATTTCCGATGCTGGCGCCGTTTTGCCAATCCGGATTGAGGTGGCGCGCTGAGCCATCCGCGCCAATCGCGGGCGTTGCGGCGCTGCCCGGAGGTGGAGAGGTTGCGCGAGGGGATGGCCTGTGCGGCGGGCCGGGCTGCGAGGGCTCCCTCCCTCCCTGCCCAGCCTCGGCTTTGGCGAGGGTGCCGCCGGGCAGCCTCCGGCGCTGGCTGATCAAGGAGGTGCCCTTCGGGAGCCGGCAACCCGTCAGGGCCGCGCCGCCCCCTCCTCCGCGGCTTTCACGACCGGCACTGCCTCCGCCCGGCCGCTGGCCACAAAGCCCGGGCCGGGATCGCTCAGGCCGCACCCCGTGTCCGCTCGAGGAGGGGGGAGGAAGGCCGATGGCGGTTTCACCGGCTTCGGCGTGCGACCGTGTCAACGACACCGGGGTGTAGGCACTCGGGAGCGACGGCGCCCGCATCCATCCCGGGCCGGGTGCCGCCGTCACCGGGCGAGTTCCCTCATCGGCTGCGGCGAAGTCCATCGGCGCCCAGGCCTGCGGATATCCTCACCCCGCGCGTTCATTCCGCTCAGCCTCGCTTGGCCGGGCGTTCAGCTTGATGGGAGCAGTTCCACCAGGCGGGGTCGCGGGACTGGCAGACGAGCTATAGATCATCATACAATCCCAGGCGATGCTGAAGAATTCCTTTGCTCAATCCGAGACCTACGTGTTCGACGCTGGGTTGCCGCGCCGCGGGGAGGTTGCCTACGCGGACCTGCGCGACGGCCTTGCCTCCTGGCGCCTTGCCTGGGCTCTCGCCCGCCTTGACTTACGCAACCGCTACCGCGGTTCCGTCATCGGGCCGTTCTGGGTGACGCTGTCGACGGCCGCCATGTTGGTGGGGCTGGGCCTGCTCTACTCCCGCTTGCTGGGGTTCAGCCTGGCGGATTACCTGCCCCATCTGTCCGTCAGCCTGGTGACCTGGAACGTCATCTCCGCCATCGTGGGTGACGCCTGCGTCACCATGACGGGCGCCGAAGGCGTGATCCGTCAGCTGCGCGTTCCCTTCACCGTGCATGCTCTGCGCACCGTCTTCCGGAACGCTCTCACTGCGGCCCATAATCTTCCGCTGATGCTGCTGGTTTTGCTGATTTTCTGGAAGCTTCCCGGGTTCGAGGGGCTGCTGGCGCTGGTGGGCGTCGCCCTGCTTCTGGTCAATGCCTTCTTCGCGTCGCTCCTGCTCGGCATGGTGTGTGCCCGTTTCCGCGACATCGGACCGATCGTGACGAACGTGATGCAGCTCGCCTTCTTTCTCACGCCCATCATCTGGAAGCCGGAACTGCTGAAGGAGGCGGCCGTATGGTTGCCGCTCAATCCCTTCTATGCCCTGGTGGAAACCATTCGGGGGCCCCTGGTCGAAGGCGGCGGAAGCCCGCTCACATGGTTGGCTGCCTTCCTGTACACCGCGATCCTCGGCATCGTTTCCGTGAGCTTTTTTGTCCGGTTCCGCGGACGGCTTGCCTTCTGGGTCTGATGCCTTGGTACAGGTCACAGCATGCCGGCCGTGTACCGATTTCATGCTCCTTCGCCTCCTGGCACATAACCTGAGGACGGCGCGGCTGCCCGGGCCCGCAACATGGGTGCGGGCCGATAAGGCAACCCATGTGGCAGGGAGCGTTCCGCGCGATCCGCGTGTTCGAAAGGACGCTGCCGGATGGACTGTCATGACCGGCGGCAGCAGTGCCGGCGGAACGATCCTGCTTCGCCGGCCTGCCAGCGTCCATAAGCCTGCCGGAGGCCGGCTGGTCATCAAAGGCTGGCGGGCGCCCTCATCGACCCGGCTGCTGACCTGGATCGACGGCTGTTCTGCCCGTCCGCCGGTCTGAATGGTTTTTGCTATCTTTGCTGGCGTGCAAAGTGAATTCCGCCAGTCAACTCGTGGTTCATGGCTGGAAATGGACCGTCACGGACAAAGCCGCAGCACGGTCCGCTGATCTCACCTCCGCCACGGGCATCGTGATGATCGAAGCTCAGGACATGCGGTTGCGCATCGTTGCCGTGCCCTGGCCTGTTCCCAACGTAGGGCGGCGGGATCGTGGCGGATGAAGCGAAACATAACCCAGCGGTGTTTGAGCGGGCAGAGACAGGAGGCGAAAGCGCCTCCGGCGATCTTCTCGGAAGGCGCGCATGGCACCCTTCTGCCGAAATGCCTATCCTAACCAGAAACCACCTCGATGGCACATAAGATGGAACAACTCCTCCGATGACTCTCTGGCTCGATGTGGATGATCTCCTCTCATACGCTCAACATCACGCACGTCCGAGCGGCATCCAGAGGGTTTCCTTTGAGGTATCTGCCGAGCTGGCAAACCTGCTTGGTGATGGCGTGCGGTTCTGCCGGCACGATCCTGTGGCAGACAAGCTGCGCACCTTACCCTGGGAAGCAATCAGCAAATATTTTCTGAAGCTTTCCGAGCCAGTACCAGAAGAGAAACCTTCCCGGGTGGCGTCCCCACAAGCGTCTGGAGGCGCCGCGGTACCGTTGCGCCAACGGCTGGGGCGCTTTCTAGCCGAGCGGATGCCGGTCGAGGTGCGTGTTCCCTTGATCAAGGCGTACCGGTCGCAGCGCGCAGCGATCTCAGCCCAAGGCGAGGTGCTGCGGCAGGGCGGGCGCGCCTTGATGGCCAGCCCGGCCTTGCTGCGCGGCCAGATTCAGCAAAGCGACGATCCCGCTCAACATGGCTGCGACATCCGCGACCTCATCAAGCCAGGGGATGTTTTCGGGATCCTCGGCGCGCCCTGGGCCCACCCGGACTATGCGGGCTTCATCAATCGCTCCCTGGAGGGGCGCTCCGTACGCATCATGCTGCTTGTGCATGACCTGATCCCGCTCATGCATCCCGAGTGGTGTGAGGCTGGACTGGTGAAGGTGTTCGACCGCTGGTTCAGGGGTCTGGCTCCGCATGTCGACCAGTTTTTTGCCGTCTCCAACGCGACCGCGCGGGATATAGGACGCTGGGCTGCACGCGAGGGCGTTTCCCTCAAGCTGCCGGCACGGACGATGCCGATCGGAACTGGCTTCTCGGGAGCCCTGCCTCGTACCGGCGCGGCTTTGCCCAGCAACCTGGAGCCAGGAGGCTACGCGCTGATCGTTTCGACCATCGAGGCGCGCAAGAACCACCTTCTCGCCTTCGGTGCCTGGCGACGCATGTTGGAGGAAATGCCCGCGGAGGCCGTGCCAACACTCGTCTTTGCAGGCCGTGTCGGCTGGCTGGTCAACGACCTGATGCAGCAACTCGAAAACTGCGCTTATCTTGGCGGCAAGGTGGTCGTCGTGACCAACCCCGATGATGCGGAGCTGGCCGCCCTTTACCAGGGTTGCCGCTTCACTCTGTTCCCGTCCCTCTACGAAGGATGGGGGCTGCCTGTGACGGAAAGCCTCTCCTTCGGAAAGCTATGCATCGCTTCGGACAGGGCCTCGGTACCCGAGGCAGGCGGCGATTTCTGCCTTTATATCGACCCCGATAACCTGACAGGTGCAACGGAGATAATCCGGAAGGCTTGCGTGGACGACGGCCTGATCGAAGAATGCGAGAGGAAAATCCGTGACGGGTTCCGGCCTGTTTCCTGGCGTCGCTCGGCCGAGGTTCTGGCTGCCGATCTGGGTCTGACAGGCCAACCCGAATCGTCCTTTCAGCTTCCGAGACGCTGACCTTCGCCGGGACCTGGCCTCGCGTTTTCACCGAGGGCCGGCATCCGCGACGCCGCCACCGGCTGCACGCGCGCGAGCGACAAGGCCACCAGGCCCTTTCCCTGGCCCAGGCTCCCTGCAGGCCGGGCAGGCGGGTGGTGCGGACCCCAGGCGAATGCCGGTTCGGTGCCTTCCCCGTCATGGCTCCATTCCCTCGACATCCGGAGCGGTTCAGTCCGCAGGTTCCCTCCTGATACGCCAAGACCAGCGGGGGAACGGCATGCGTCGGCCCTGTCTGTCATCATTGCTTCATGCCTCCTTCACGGAGATGTCCGGCAAGTCCCACTAAGCCCCGCCCCATGTTGATTATCGAGGGACTGACCCGCCACTTCAGTGGCCGGGTCGCTGTGGACGATGTTTGCATGGAGGTGCCGCGCGGCGCCTTCGTCGGAGTCATCGGCCGCTCCGGCGCGGGCAAGTCCACCCTGCTCCGGATGGTGAACCGCCTGGCCGAACCCAGCGCGGGCCGCATTCTCTGGAACGGCACCGACGTGACGGAGATGCGCGGCAAGGCGCTGCGCGACTGGCGGTCGCGCTGCGCCATGGTGTTCCAGGGCTTCAATCTTTCCGGCCGGCTCGACGTACTGACCAACGTCCTCGTCGGACGCCTGAACAAGGTGCCCGCACACCGCTCGCTCCTGCGCCTGTGGTCCGATGCGGACCGTGCGATCGCCCTTTCGGCACTGGAGCACTTCGACATCGCCGAACTCGCGGCGCAGCGCGCCGAGCATCTGTCGGGTGGCCAGCAGCAGCGCGTCGCCATCGCGCGCGCCCTGGTGCAGGAGCCGGAGATCATCCTCGCGGACGAACCCATCGCCTCGCTGGATCCGCGGAACACGCGGGTCGTGATGGATGCCCTGGCGCGGATCAACCGCGACTACGGCATCACCATCCTTTGCAATCTCCACTCGCTCGACATCGCCCGCACCTATTGCGACCGGCTCGTCGGCCTTTCCGCCGGGCGACTGGTCTTCGATGGGACGCCGGACGCGCTGGATGCCGAAGCCGCCCGCCGACTCTACGGCCTGGAGGCGGCGGAGGTGATGGAAACCGCTCCGCTGGCGCTGATGGGGCCAGCCCCGAGCCCCTTCCTGGCCCATACCTGACGGGCGCCGACATGCCCGCCGACACGAAAGAGGTCTCCATGATCACCCATCGCCGCACCCTGCTGAGCGCCGCGGCCGGCCTGCTGGCCGCCCCCTCCGTCCTCCGCGCGCAAGGCGCCGCGCCCTGGGCAGCCCGCTACCCGGAGCTTGTCTTCGCGATCATCCCGTCCGAGAACGCCTCCGGCGTGACGGAGCGTTACGGCCCCTTCATCGAGTATCTCTCCCGCCGCCTCGGCACGAAGGTCACGCTCCGCATCGCCAACGACTACGCGGCGGTGATCGAAGGGCAGCGGTCGGGCAACGTGCACATCGCCTCCTACGGCCCCTCCTCCTTCGCGCGCGCGCTGATGACGGGCTCGCAGATCACCGCCTTCGCGATCGAGACGAACCTCGACGGCACGAAGGGCTACTACTCCGTGTTCTATGTGAAGGGGAGCAGCCCCTACCAGCGCGTCGAGGACCTGCGCGGCAAGAACCTCGGCCTGGTGGATCCCAACTCCACCTCGGGCAACAACGTGCCCCGCTTCGCCCTCAACAAGATGAACATCGTGCCGGAGCAGTTCTTCGGCCGCGTCGTCTACACGGGGAGCCACGAGAATGCCGTCATCGCGCTCAACCAGGGCACGGTCGACATCTGCGCGAACTGGTGGAACGACGAGCAGGAAAGCAACCTGCTGCGCATGGCGCGCAAGGGCATGGTGAAGGCGGAGGACTTCCGCATCATCTTCAAGTCCGAGCAGATCGTGAATTCGCCCATGGCCTACCTCAACGCCCTTCCGGACGAGCTGAAGTCCGCGATCCGCAGCGCGGCGCTCGAGCTGGCGACGGCCGACAAGCGGGCCTTCGATGCGATCTACGAGGGCAAGCAGGGGCCGCTGGTCGCCGTGGACAACGCTGCCTACGACCCGATCATCGAGCTGAACCGCTTCGTCGACAACCTGCGGCGCCGCGGGTAGCGGCCTTGTCCGCCGCCCGGGCGCCTTGCCGGGGAAGCGGGCCTTTCTAGAAGGAGCCGGTCCGCTGGTCACCACGCTTACCCCCCTGCCCGGCGCGCGCCTGGCCGAGTTGCTGGACGGCTACCACGCCGCCGGGCGCGCGCCGCGGCGGCGCGCCCTGGTTCTCGCCGTCGCCATTGCCGTCCTCGCGCTTCTGGCGGGCAGCGTGGCAGAGGTCGATCCCACCAGGCTCTGGCGGCATCTCGGTGACTTCTTCGGTTACTTCGACCGCCTTACCGCACTGGAGGCCGGAGGGGGGCGCGTCTGGACCGATCCAGCCGAGTGGTTCTGGGGCTGGCGGAAATGGGGCCTGCTGCTCGCGGACACCTTGCTGATCGCCTATGTCGGCACGGCGATCGGCGCCGCCGGCGGGTTCCTTCTTTCGTTCGTCGCGGCCGCAAACCTCGTTTCCAACCGCTGGATGCGTGGCACGGCCCGGCGATTCCTCGAGTTCTGCCGCACGGTGCCCGACATCGTCTTCGCGCTGATCTTCGTCATCGCCTTTGGGCTGGGGCCGGTGCCGGGCGTGCTGGCGATCGCGATCCATACCATGGGCGCGCTGGGCAAGCTCTTCTCGGAGGTGGTGGAGAACATCGACCTGAAGCCCGTGGAGGGCGCCACCGCGGCGGGCGCCTCCTGGGTGGCGACCCTCCGCTTCGCGGTGCTGCCGCAGGTGCTGCCGAACTACGCGAGCTATGCGCTGCTGCGCTTCGAGGTGAACGTCCGGCAGGCCTCGGTGCTCGGCTTTGTCGGTGCGGGGGGGATCGGGCAGGACCTGATCGAGGCCATCCGCAAGTTCTACTACAACGACGTCGCGGCGATCCTCGTGCTGATCATCGTCACCGTCATGCTGATCGATCTTGGCACGGAACGCCTGCGCCACCGCCTGATCGGCGCGATGGAGCGCAGCCGATGAGCACGGCCCGGATCCTCACCCTGCGCGAGGCCGCGCTCGCCGACCGCGCCGGGCTCGCGGCCCGTCACCCCCGGGTCTTTCGCCGCTTCACCGCCGCGCGCCTCGGCGTGGCATTCGTCGCCGCCACCGCCCTCGGGCTTCTCGCCTTCGGCCTGTGGCGGCTGGAATTCTCGCCCGGGCGCATCGCCGGCGGCTTCGGGCAGCTCCTGCACTTCCTCGGGCTGATGCTGCCGCCCGATCCCGGCAGCACCTCCCGCGCCCTGCTGATCCTGCGCGGCCTTGCCGAGACGCTCGCCATCGCATTCCTCGGCACGCTGCTCGCCGCCGCCCTCGCTTTCCCGCTGGGCTTCCTCGCCGCGCGGAACACCTCCGCCGGGCGCGTGGTGCATTTCCTGTCGCGCCGCGCGCTGGACAGCATCCGTGGGGTGGACGCGCTGATCTGGGCGCTGATCTGGGTCAGCGTCGTCGGCCTCGGTCCCTTCGCCGGTGTGCTCGCCATCATGACCAGCGACATCGGCACATTCGGCAAGCTCTTCTCCGAAGCCATCGAGACCGCCGACCGGCGGGCCGTGGAGGGAGTGACCTCCGCAGGCGGCGGCAGGCTCGCGGGCATCCGCTTCGGCGTGCTGCCGGCCGTGCTGCCGGTCATGGCGGGACACGTGCTCTACATGTTCGAGAGCAACACGCGATCTTCCACCATCATCGGCATTGTCGGCGCAGGCGGGATCGGGCTGATGCTGTCGGAGATGATCCGCACCCTCGAATGGGGCGTCGTCTCCTTCATCGTGCTGCTGATCCTGGTCGCCGTCGCCGTGATCGACGCGATCTCCGGGCGGCTGCGCGCGGCGCTGGCCGGCTAGGCCCGGGCGCGGCGGAGGACCCGCAGCACCCGCTGCACGCCCGCCTCCACACTGCCGTCGTTCACCACCGTCTCCACGGAAAGCCCGGCCGGCAGGGGGGCCTGGCGGGAAAGGCGGCGCTCAACGTCGGACGAGCTCTCCCGGCCCCTCGCGACGAGCCGGGCTGCCAGGACCGCGGGCGAAGCCGTGATCTCCAGCACGCGCAGCGGGTGGCGCTCGGCCGCCTCGCCCAGCACCCGCCGGGAAAGGTTGGCGACGGCGACCCGTCCCGGGACGAGCGCCTCCTCGAAGGTCGCGCGCGGCAGGCCGTAGAGAAGCCCGTGCGCCTCCCACCAGAGTGCGAAGCGGCCTGCGTCGCGCTCCGCCAGGAAGGCCTCGCGCGAGAGCGGGAGATGATCCTCGCCGCCGGCTTCCGCCGGACGGGTGATGGCACGGCGGAGAAAGGTGATGCGGTCCTCCCCCGCCAGGGTGGCGCGTGCGGCCTCCATCAGCGTGTCCTTGCCGGCGCCGGAGGGCCCGACGACCGCGACCAGCACGCCGCTCACGCGGCTTCCCGCAGCGGCGCCACCTCCAGGACGCGGTCGGCCACGCGGTGGCGCACCTCCACGTCATGGAAGATGCCGACGAGGGCGGCGCCCCGCGCCTTGGCCTCGTCGATCAAGGCGATCACCACCTCGCGGTTGACCGCGTCGAGGCTCGCGGTGGGCTCGTCTAGCAGCATCAGGGGGTATTCGGCCACGAAGCCGCGCGCGAGGTTCACGCGCTGCTGCTCCCCGCCCGAGAAGGTGGCCGGCGGCAGGGCGTGCAGGCGTTCCGGCAGGTTCAGGCGGTGCAGCAGGGCGGCCGCGCGGGCACGCGCCTCCTCCCCGGGGACACCGCGCGCGGTCAGGGGCTCCGCCACCACCTCAAGTGCCGGAACACGGGGGATGACGCGGAGAAACTGGGAGACATGGCCGATCGTGTCGTGCCGCAGCGCGATCACCTCGCGCGGCGAGGCCTGGGCCAGGTCGGCCACGCTGCCGTCGGAGCGGCGGAGCAGGATGCGCCCCGCATCGGCCCCGTAGTTTCCCTGCAGCAGCCGCATCAGGGTGGACTTGCCGGCACCGGAAGGGCCGGAAAGCGCCACGCACTCGCCGGCCCCCACCTCCAGCGCCGCGCCGCGCAGCACGGGCATCTCCACGCCGCCCTGCAGGTGCAGGGTGAAGCTCTTGGCGAGCCCTTCGGCCCTCAGCGTCCAGCTCATGCCGCCAGCACCGAGGAGACGAGGAGCTGCGTGTAGGGGTGCCGCGGATCGTCGAGCACGCGGTCGGTCAGACCTTCCTCGACCACCCGCCCGTGCCGCATCACCACGAGGCGGTGCGCGAGCAACCGCGCGGCGGCGATGTCGTGTGTCACCAGGATCACCGCGATGCCGAGATCGGCCACCAGCGCCCGGATCATGTCGAGCAGCCTGGCCTGCACGGAAACGTCGAGCCCGCCGGTCGGCTCGTCCATGAAGACGAGGCGCGGCCGGGTGACGAGGGTGCGGGCGATCTGCAGGCGTTGCCGCATGCCGCCGGAAAACAGGCGGGGCGCGTCGTCGATGCGGGCCGCGGGGATCTCCACCCGCTCCAGCCAGCGCGCGGCCTCGGCGCGGATGTCGCCGTAATGCCGGGCGCCGCTCGCCATCAGCCGCTCGCCGACGTTCCCGCCGGCCGAAACCGCCATGCGGAGGCCGTCGCGCGCATCCTGATGCACAAAGCCCCATTCGGTGCGGGCGAGATGCCTCCGCGCGGGCTCACCCATCGTATGCACGTCCCGCGTCGCGCCCGAGGAGGCGCGGTAGAGGACGGTTCCGGCATCGGGCCGCACGTCCCCGGCCAGCAGGCGCAGCAGGGTGGACTTGCCCGAGCCGGACTCGCCGACGATGGCGAGGACCTCGCCCGGCCAGAGATCGAGCGACACGCCGGCCAC
Source organism: Muricoccus vinaceus (assembly GCF_042433125.1). NCBI lineage: Bacteria > Pseudomonadati > Pseudomonadota > Alphaproteobacteria > Acetobacterales > Roseomonadaceae > Muricoccus > Muricoccus vinaceus. The sequence goes on from NZ_JBHLVZ010000083.1 coordinate 210,348, forward strand.
CGCGCGCACGGCGCCGAAGGCGCGCGTCACGCTGCTGGCGGAAAGGATGGGATGGTCGTTCATTCCGCGGCCTCGCGCATGGTCTGCCGCCCGGTGCAGAAATCCGTGTCGGAGCAGACGAAGATCCGCCCGCCCCGGTCATCCGTCACCACCTCGTCGAGGTAGCTGTCGCCTGCGCCGCAGAGGGTGCAGCGGCCCTTCGCGCGCAGCGGCACGAACGGGTGGTCCTCGAAGTCGAGGCTTTGCACGTCCGTGTAGGGCGGCACGGCATAAAGCCGGCGTTCCCGCCCGGCGCCGAAGAGCTGGAGCGCGGGCGAGCGGTGCATCTTCGGGTTGTCGAACGAGGGAATGGGCGAGGGCGACATGAGGTAGCGCCCGTTCACCATGACCGGATGGTCGTAGGAGGAGCCGACGCGCCCGTGCCGCGCGATGTCCTCGTACAGCTTGACCTGCATCAACCCGTAATCGGCCAGCGCGTGCAGGCGGCGCGTCTCGGCCCGTCGCGGCTCCAGGCGGAAGAGCGGCTCGGGCTGCGGCACCTGGTAGACCAGCACCTGCCCTTCCCGCAGCGGCGTCTCGGGGATGCGGTGGCGGGTCTGGATCACCGTCGCCTCGGCCGTGCGCTCGGTGGTGCGCAGGCCTGGCGCGACGCGCGCGAAGAAGCGGCGGATGGAGACCGCGTTGGTGGTGTCGTCCGCGCCCTGGTCGATGACCTTCAGCGTGTCGTCCGCACCGATGACGCTCGCGGTGACCTGGATGCCGCCCGTGCCCCAGCCATAGGGCAGCGGCATCTCGCGGGAGCCGAAGGGCACCTGGTGCCCGGGCACGGCCACCGCCTTCAGCAGCGCCCGCCGGATCATCCGTTTGGTCGCCTCGTCGAGATAGGCGAAGTTGTAGCCGCTCACGGCCCGGCCTCCACGGTTTCGGCATGCCGTTCCGTGGGGTGCGCGGCATGCCGCTCCGCCTCCACCGCGGCCCGCATGGCGCGCACGGATTCGAGCTCGCTCTGGAAATCGACGTAGTGCGGCAGCTTCAGGTGCTCGAGGAAGCCGGTCGCCTCCACGTTGTCGGAATGCGAGAGGACGAATTCCTCGTCCTGCGCGGGCGCTTCCACGGTCTCGCCCAGCTCCGCCGCGCGCAGCGACCGGTCCATCAGCGCCATGGCCATGGCCCGGCGCTCCGAGCGGCCAAAGACGAGGCCGTAGCCCCTGGTGAACTGCGGCGGCTCCGTGCGCGACCCGTGGAACTGGTTCACCATCTGGCACTCGGTGACGACTAGGTCGCCGATCTCGATCTCGAAGCCCAACTCCGGCGGCGCGAAGCACACGGCCAGTTCACCCTGGCGCAGCTCGCCCACGAAGGGGTGGTTGTTGCCGTAGCCGCGCTGGGTGGAATAGGCCATGGAGAGGAGGAAGCCCTCGTCCCCGCGCGCCAGGTTCTGCAAGCGGACCGCTCTTTCGGCGGGAAAGGTGACGGGGTTGCGGGTGAGGTCGCCCGGCTCGGCCTCGGAAGGCTCCTCGGCCGCCATCAGCCCCTCCGCCGCCAGCATCCCGGTGACGCGCGGCGGAGCGGCGTCCTGGCCGGGATCGGCCTCGGCCGCAGCGGGCGGCGCCAGCCCCTCGGCCGCCAGGGCGAAGTCCAGCAGGCGGTGGGTGTAGTCGAAGGTCGGCCCCAGCACCTGCCCGCCCGGCAGGTCCTTGTAGGTGGCGGAAACGCGGCGGCGCACCGTCATGGCCGCCGTGTCGATGGGGGCGGAGGCGCCGAAGCGCGGCAGCGTGGTGCGATAGGCGCGAAGCAGGAAGATCGCCTCGATCAGGTCCCCCCGCGCCTGCTTGATCGCCAGCGCCGCGAGGTCGGGGTCGTAGCAGGACCCCTCCGCCATCACGCGATCGACGGAAAGGGTGAGCTGCTCCCGGATCGCGTCGGTGCCGACCTCGGGCACGCGCGCGTCGCCGCGCCGCTCCTCGGCCAGCCAGGCATGGGCATTGGCGATGGCGGCCTCGCCGCCCTTGACCGCGACATACATCGGTTCAGCCCTCCCGGATCGCGACGCCGCGCGGCAGGGCGGCGACGCACTCGCCCGCGCACAGGATCACGTCCACCCCGAGCGGGAAGCGCGCGCGGTTCGCGGCCCAGGCTTCCAGGAAGCCATCCGGCGCGCCCTGCACTTCCAGCCGGTGCTCGTGCTCGATGCCGGGGCCGGACAGGTGCCAGCCGCGCCCCTCGGCCAGCGAGGCGACCTGGAGGATGAGCGTCGCGGCACGCTGCGGCTCCTCATCCGTGCCCGGGTCGAGCGATGCGAGCGCGGGCGGGGCGCCGGTGGCAAGTGCGAAGGCGGCGGCACCGGGGTTCTCCACCAGCGGACAGCCCGCATGGAACACCGCCCATCCGGCGGCCTCGGCACCGGCATCGAGCCAGAGCGGCGTCCCGGCATCCGCGAGTGCCAGCAGGACGGCGCCGGCGGCGGGCGAGAGGGGGGATGGCGGCGCAGGGGGATGGGGCAGGTGCTGCACGCGGCCCGGACGCGCCATCGCCTCCAGCACGGCGCGGAAGGCGGATTGCGCGTCCGCCACCGGGTCGACGAAACCGGGTAGAAGGCCGTTCATCGGGTCGTCTCCATGGCCAGGAAGCGCACGCGGGTGGCGGCGGCCTTGCGCGCCGTCACCGCGCGGGCCTTTGCCTGTTCGGCCGCCAGCGGCTCCACCACCGCCGCCAGCAGCGCGGGACGGCGGGCGGGGTCTTGCAGCGCCGCGTCCATGGCGGCCGCCAGCTCGGCGCCGCGGCGGTCTCGGCCGGCCAGATAGGCATGGCCCACCGTCCCGTTTTCCAGCCGCACGGCGCAGCGGGTCACCGTCATCTCTCCGAGGTTGAAGGGCGCGCCGTCGCCGCCGGCGCGGCCGCGCACCATCACGAGGCCCGTTTCCGGCCCCCGCAGCCGCACGTGCGGCGGCAGCGGCGGGACGTCCGCCATTCGCGCCTCGATCCCGGCGGCACCGGCACGGGCGAGGATGCCGATCCAGCGGCGACGCTCGTCGTCCGCACGGCGACGCTCGTCGTCCGCACGGCGACACTGGTCGTCCGCACGGCGACGCTCGTTGCTGGCTTCCGCGCTCATGCGGCCTCCGCCACGGCGTCGGCCATGCCCGTCCAGCCATCGGAATGGATCATCCGTCCTTCGCGCCACACCGCCCGCACCCGCGGCGGCGGGGCCCCCTGCGCCTCCGAGACATCAAGCAGCACGAGATCCGCGCGGCGCCCCGCGGCGATGACGCCGCGGTCACCGAGCCCCGCGGCGCGGGCGGGATTAGCGGTCAGCAGGGCGATGGCGGCGTGCAGCGGCAGCCGTCCCTCCCGCACCCAGCCGATCGCGGCGGGCAGCATCGCGCCCTGGTGGTAATCCGCCGCCAGCGCGTCCAGCAGCCCGGCCTCCAGCACCGACGCGGCCGTGATGTTGCCGGTCATGGACTGGCCGCGCAGCGCGTTCGGCGCGCCCATCAGCGTCGCCATTCCCGCCTCGCGCGCGGCGCGCGCCGCCTCCAGCGTGACCGGGAACTCCGAGATGGTGGCGCCGAGGCTCCGCATCAGCGCCACCTTGGCCGGCGTGTCGTCGTCGTGAGAGGCGATCGGCAACCCTTGCGCGCGGGCCAGCTCCGTCACGGCGCGCGCCACCTCCCAGGCCGGCGGCGCCGCCATGCGGGCGCGGGCGCGGGCTTCCGCCTCCTCCGGCGCATGGCCGTGGGCGCGGGCGGAATAGGCGACGTACTGCTCCACATCGCGGTACTGCCCCTGGCCCGGCGTGTGGTCGGTCAGGGAGACCATGTCCACCATCCGGCGGGCCAGAAGGTCGCGCAGCACCGGCTCGGCGCGGTCGTTGGTGATCTCGAAGCGCGCGTGGACGCGAAGGTCGGTGCGCGCCTGCCCGCGCAGCCGCGCGAGGGCCTCGACCATGGCGCGCGCCCGCTCCTCGCTCCGCAGGCCGCGCTTGCCTTCCGCGAAGGAAACGCCGGCATAGGCCGTGGTGACGCCCGATGCGGCCAGGCGGGCGTCGAGGTTGCCGACCGCGACCTCCAGCGGGAAGGCGCAATCCGGCCGCGGCTCCACCTCCTTCTCGATCATGTCCCCGTGCAGGTCGACCAGCCCGGGGATGAGGGTCAGCGCCGCCGGCCGGGTGCCGAAGCTCGGAACCTCGATCACCTCGACGATGCATCCGTCCTCGACGCGCACGGCGCCGCGCGGCAGCACGCGGTCGGGCAGCACGATCCGAAGGTCAGCGATCCACATCGGTCATCTCCTCGCGCCCAGGGGCCTCGCCGCGCGGCGAGGGGGCGTTGTCGACCAGGAGCTGCACGCGCTCTCCGGCCCAGATGGTTTCGGAACAGGCGATGGGGGCGCCGGCCAGGTCGGCGTCCACCTTGCGGACCACCAGCACGGGCTGATCCGCGGGCTGGTCCAGCCACGACGCCTCCTCGGGGGAGGGAAGCCGCGTGAGGATGGCGCTGCGCAGCCGGAGGTAGTCCTGCAGCCCATGGACGGCGAGCACCTCGCTGGCTCCCCGCCCCGCCTGCCAGGCCTGCAGCATTCCGGGGAAGCGCCACGCCGGGTACCAGGCCGCCGAAAGATTCATCGGCACGCCATCGGCGAAGTTCAGGCGGAGAATTTCGTAGGCGGGCGCCCCGGGCAGCAGGCCCAGCTCCTCCGCCACCTCGGGCGAGGCAGGACCCTCCGCCCCGCGCAGGAAGCGGCCGGAAGGCTCGCGCCCCTGGTCTAGAAGGATGCGCGAGAAGCGCGTGCGCTCGGACAGGCGGTATTCGAGCACCGCCGCCGGACGCACATAGGTTCCGCTGCCCTGGAGCGTCCGGACCAGGCCCCGCGCCTGCAGGGCCGCGACGGCACGGCGCACGCTGTGCCGGCCCACGGTGAACCGCGCCATGAGCGCGGGTTCCGGCGGGAGCCGCTGGCCCGGACTGAGCTGCCCGTCGCGGATCTCCGCCGTCAGGCAGGTCTCCACGGTGCGCCAGCCATAAGGGGAGGAGGTCTTGGTCATGCGTGTACGGGGCGCTCCTTAGCACTCGTTCGGATGAATCCGTGGTGACCGCTCCATGACAGGTTTGTGGCGCGCATCGCCGCGCGGCGGATCGCCGCCGGGTGCCGATGCATCTGTCGCCAAAGCTTCACCGGACCGACGCATGCCTGTTCCGGTCGGGCAGGCAGAGGACCCGCGGCATGACGGGGCCCGGCCATTCCGTCGGCGGGAGGCGGCCTCCTGCCCCCGGTCGGCCGCACGCAACGCAGGGAGGAAGCGGGGAAGATGCTGAAAGAGGAACGTCCGCCGGCCGCGGCGGTGCTTCCCGACCCGGACACGGCCGGCAAGTCCCTCGGCGCGCGGCCATCGATCCACCCCACGGCCGAGGTGCGGGACAGCGTCTTCGGCCACTTCTGCGAGGTCGGCGCGGGCACCCGCGTCGCCGAGAGCGTGTTCGGCGACTACAGCTACGTCGCACGCGACAGCGACATCATCTACGCGGAGATCGGCCGCTTCTGCTCCATCGCGGCGGGGGTGCGGATCAACCCGGGCAACCACCCGCTCGACCGCGTGGCCCTGAACCACTTCACCTACCGCTCCTCGGCCTATGGCCTGGGCGAGGACGACGCGGCCTTCTTCGACTGGCGCCGCTCGCACCGCGTCACGCTGGGGCACGATGTGTGGATCGGGCACGGGGCGGTGATCCTGCCCGGCGTGACCATCGGCACGGGTGCCGCGATCGGCGCGGGCGCGGTTGTGTCGAAGGACGTGCCGGATTTCGCCATCGTCGTCGGCGTTCCCGGGCGCGTGCTGCGCCACCGCTTCCCGCCGGAGATCGTCGCGGCACTCCATCGCATCGCCTGGTGGAGCTGGCCGCACGAGCGCCTGGGCGAGGCGATGCAGGACTTCCGCCGCATGAGCGCCGGGGCCTTCTGCGCGAAGCACGACCCCGGCGCCTGAAGCACGCCTCTACCGGAGCCACACCTTGCCGCCCAGCACCGCCAGCCGCGTTCTCATCGTCCTCTTCGACGGGCTGCGCCCGGACATGGCGACGCCGGATCGCATGCCCGCCCTCGCCGAGTTCCTCAAGGGGACGCGGCGCTACACGGAAGCCTCCTCGGTCTTCCCTTCCCTCACCCGCGTCTGCGCGACAACCATCGGAACGGGGCAGCCGCCGGCCGTCGCGGGCATCGTCAACAACGCCTTCCCCGATCCGGCGGCGCGGGAGGGGCGCTTTCTCGACACGTCCTCGGCCGGGGACATGCGCCGCGGCACCGCGGTGCATGGGCCGGGCTTCGTCGCCACCCCGCGCTTCGCGGACTCGCTGGCCGCGGCCGGCCGCCGCTTCGCCCTCGTTCACAGCGGCTCGGCCGGCGGCGCCTACCTGCTCGACCCGCGGGCGAAGGCGAACGGGTCCTTCATCTTCAGCCTGTCCGGGCGGGACGCCGCCGAGACGCCGGAGGGCTGGGACAGGGTCGTGGCCCGCCTCGGCCCGCCGCCCGCGGCCCCGCCGGACAAGATCCCGCTCGTGGAATACGCCGGCCGCGCCATGGCGGAGGTGGTGCTGCCCGAGCTGCAGCCGGACGTGGCGCTGCTCTGGCTGACCGAGCCGGACTGGTCCTTCCACTACCGCGGGATGGACGCGCCGGGGACGCGGGACGCCATGCGCGCGGCCGACCGGGCTTTCGCCGGGGTGCTCGAGGCGGCATCGCGCCTGCCGGGGGCGGAGCGGATGGCCGTGATCGCCATGTCCGACCATGGGCATGTCGGCACCACCGGCCGCTTCGACCTCGTGGCCGAACTCGCCGCCCTCGGGGTGGAGGCGGTGCTGGACCGGCCGGGCGCGGATGTCTCGGTGGCCGCGGGGACCATGTGCTGGCTCTGGCCGCGGGAGGCGGATCCGGCCCGCCTGGGCCGGCTGGCGGCCGCCCTGCAGGAGCGGCCCTGGTGCGGCGCGCTGCTGGCCGCCGGCGGCAGCGGCGTGGAGGGGCCTTTCCCCGGCACCTTCGACCTCGCGCTGGTCAATGCCGACCACGCGCGCGCCGCCCCGCTGCTGATCCAGATGCGCGGCGGGCCCGAGGCCGATCCCTACGGGCTGCCAGGCCGGAGCCCCATCGTCGGGAAGGACTTCCCGGCCGGCGGCGGCATGCATGGCGGGCTGCACCGGCGGGAGATGGGCAACCTCATGGCCCTTCTCGCGCCCGGCGTGCCGCCCGGCGACGACGGCTCCCCGGTCGGCCTGGTGGACGTGGCGCCGACGCTGCTGTCGCTCCTGGGCATCGCGCCCTTGGCGCCGCTGCCGGGGCGGCCGTTCTGGGCCCCGGCGCGGGAATCGCGGGTGCTGACCACCGGCCGGGGCGACTACCGGCAATACCTGGCCGTCGCCGGCGAGGGACGCGGCAGCATCGTGCGCGAGGGCGGCCGCCTCTAGCGGCCGGCCCTTCTCGCTGGCTCCGGCGCTTCGCCGCGGAGCGTCAGCGCAGCGTCGGGTCCAGCCGGTCCCGCAGCCAGTCGCCGACGAGGCTGACCGAGAGCGTCGTCATCACGATCACCGAGGAGGGCGCGAGCAGGATCCAGGGCGCCCGCGTGAGATATTCCCGCCCGTATCCCACCATGTTGCCCAGCGAGGTCATCGGCGGCTGCACGCCGAGGCCAAGGAAGGAGAGCCCGCTTTCCAGCAGGATGATCTCGGGAAAGGCGAGGGTCATGCTCACGATGAGCGTGGACGCGATGTTCGGCAGCACGTGGCGGCCATAGACGCGCCAGGGCGAGGCGCCGAGCCCCTTCACCGCCGCCGCGTAGCCCTGCGAGCCCGCGCTGACCGCGAGGCCGCGCGCGATGCGGGCGTACCGCTCCCACCCGTTCAGCCCGAGCAGGCAGATGAACAGCGGCAACGCGTTGCCGAAGAAGGCGAGCACGGCGAGCGCGAGGATGAGGAAGGGCATGGAGGCCTGGAAGTCCACCAGCGCCAGCACCGCGTGCTCCACCAGCCCGCGGAAATGGGCCGCGAGGAAGCCCAGCGTGACGCCGAGCACGGCGGAGATGGCGGTGGCGCCGAAGGCGATCAGCAGGCTCATCCGGATGGAGGTGATCAGGCGCGAGAGGACGTCCCGCCCCAGCTCGTCCGTTCCCAGCGGGTGCAGCCAGACGCCGCCCATGCCGACCGGGGGCGAGAGGCGGTTGCGCAGGTCCAGCGCCGTGTAGGGAAAGGGGCTGAGAAGGTCGGCCGCGAAGGCCACCAGCAGCATGAGCACCAGCCAGCCGAGCGCGAGGACGACCAGTGCCGGCAGGCGGGCCTGCCGGCGCGCGGGCGGGGCCGAGACCGCCGGGGCGGGCATGGCGCCGAGGGGAATGTCGGACATCAGGCGGTTGCCTCCCGGGGCGCCGAGCGGAGGCGCGGGTCGAGCACGCCGTAGAGGAGGTCCACCGCGAGGTTCGCGCTGACCATGGTGGCGGCGACGAGGAGGAGGATGCACTGCACCACCGCGAGGTCACGGTTCGCGACGGCCACCACCAGCAGGCGGCCCACGCCCGGCCAGGAGAAGACGCTTTCCACCACGACCGCGCCGGCGAGAAGGCTGCCCACCATGAAGCCGACGATGGTCACCGTCGGGATGGCCGCGTTGGGCAGCGCGTGGCGGCGCACGGCGCGCACCCAGGGCACCCCCTTGGCGAGGGCCGTGCGCATGTAGGGCTGCCCCAGCACCTCCAGCATCGCGGAGCGGGTGAAGCGGGCCAGCACCGCCGCGCCCCCGATCCCGAGGGTGAGGACGGGCAGCACCGCGTGGCGCCAGCTTTCCTGCCCGCCCGAGGGCAGCCAGCCCAGCTGCACGGCGAAGACCAGCACCAGCAGGAGCCCGAGCACGAAGGAAGGCACGGTGAAGCCCGCCACCGCCAGCAGCATCACCGCGCGGTCCGCGAAGGAGTTGCGGTGCAGCGCCGCGTGGATGCCGGCGGGGATGCCGATCCCGAGCTTCATCGCCAGCGCCGGCAGTGTGAGGGCGAGGGTCGCGGGGATGCGCTCGGCCACCAGCTCGATCGCGGGCCGGCCGTCGCGCATGGACTGGCCGAGGTCGCCGCGGAAGATCGCCGCGAAGTAGCGGATGTACTGCTGCCAGATCGGGTCGTTCAGCCCCCAGGCCTGGCGGAAGGCCGCGATCGCCTCCGGCGGCGCGTCGGCGGACATGATGAGCAGCGCGGGATCGCCCGACAGCCGCAGCACGACGAAGGCGAAGGTGACCACCAGCACCATGGTCAGAAGCGCGCGGGCGAGGCGCAGGCCGAGGAAGCGGAGCATCAGGCGGCCTCCAACGCGTGGCGCGGCAGCCCGGCGCCCGGCGCGGCCTCGCCCTGCGCCACATGGCAGGCGACCAGCCGCCTGTCGGCGGCCTGGGGCTTGAGGGCGGGCACGTCCCGCGCGCAGACGGCGGCGGCCACGGCGCAGCGGGGGTGGAAGGCACAGCCCGTGGGGCGCGCCGCCGGGTTCGGCGGGTCGCCCTTCAGCACGATGCGCCCACCGCGCCGCCCCGGGTGCGGAATGGCCGAGACCAGCGCCTGCGCATAAGGGTGGGCGGGGGCGCGCAGCACGTCGTCGGGCTCGCCCTCCTCGACCACGCGGCCGAGATACATCACGGCCACCCGGTGACTCATCTGCCGCACCGCGCGCAGGTCGTGGCTGATGAAGAGCATGGCGACGCCCGTGCGCGCCTGCACCTCCGACAGCAGGTTCATCACCTGCGCCTGGATGGAGACGTCGAGCGCGCTGATCGGCTCGTCGCAGACGAGCAGGTCCGGCGCGGTGGCCAGGGCGCGCGCGAGCACGGCGCGCTGGCGCTGCCCGCCGGAAAGCTCGTGCGGGAAGCTTCGCGCCTGGTCGGGGCGCAGGCCCACGCTGCGCAGAAGCGCCTCCACCCGCGCCGGGCGGTCCGCGCGGGTGCCGATGCCGTGGATCTCCAGCGGCTCCGCCACCTGCACGCCGATGTCGAGCCGGCGGTCCAGCGCCCCGAGCGGGTCCTGGTAGACCATGGCCATGCGCGCCCGCAGGCGCCGCCATTCCGGCGTGCCGGGGGGCGGCATCCGCTCGTTGCGGAAGGCGACGCCGCCCGAATCCGGCATCTCGAGCCCCAGCACCATGCGGCCGGTCGTGGACTTGCCGCAGCCGGATTCACCCACCAGCCCCAGCGTCTGCCCGCGCCGCAGCGTGAGGGAGACGCCGTCCACCGCCCGCACCTCCGCCGGCCTCCCGAACATCCCGCGGCGCACCGCGTAGCGGCGCACGAGGTCCTGCGCGTGCAGAAGGGGTTCGTCGTTCACGCTCATGCGCTGAGCAGCTCCCTCGCGGCGCCTTCGGGCAGCGGGCGGATGCAGGCGGCCCGGTGCGCGGGGGCGACGGTGGCGAGGCGCGGCACCGCCTCGTCGCAGGCCGCCACGCGGCGCGGGCATCGCGGGGCATAGGGGCAGCCCGGCGGCATGGCCCAGGGCTCCGGCACCCCGCCGGGAATGGCGGCCAGCGGCCGGCGCGGTCCGTCGATCGGCGGCAGCGCCGCGAGCAGCCCGGCGGCATAGGGATGGGCGGGCGCGGCGAAGAGGTCGGCGGCCGCCGTCTCCTCCACGATGCGCCCGGCATACATCACGCAGACCCGCTCGCAGGTTTCGGCGACCACGCCGAGGTCGTGGGAGATGAGGACGAGCGCCATGCCCGTGTCCCGCCGGATCTCCGCCAGCAGTTCCAGGATCTGCGCCTGGATGGTGACGTCGAGCGCGGTGGTGGGCTCGTCCGCCACCAGAAGCTCCGGCGAGCCCGCGAGCGCCATGGCGATCATCACCCGCTGGTTCTGCCCGCCCGAGAGCTCGTGCGGATAGGCATCCAGCCGCCGCCGCGAATCGGGCATGCCCACGCGGTCCAGCAGGCGCCGCGCCTCCTCGCGCGCGGCCGCGCCCCTCAAGCCGCGATGCAGGGCCAGCGCCTCGGTGATCTGCCGCCCGATCCGGTGGACCGGGTTGAGGCTGCTGGCGGGGTCCTGGAAGATCATGGCGACGCGGCCGCCGCGCAGGGCGTCCAGCGTGGCCGGCGGGGCGTTCAGGATCTCCTGCCCGTCCAGCCGCACGCTGCCGGCCACGCGGGCCTTGCCCGGCAGGAGGCCGAGCGCGGCGAGCCAGGTGACGGACTTTCCGCATCCGGACTCACCCACCAGCGCCACGGCCTCCCCGCGGCCGACGGAGAGGTCCACGCCGCGCAGCGCGGGCACGCCGTCGAAGGTGGCGGTGAGCCCGGCGATCTCGACCAGCGGTGGCATCAGGCGCCCCAGTTCCGCGCGGAAAAGTCCATGAAGAAGGACTGGCCGGGCTTCCAGGGGAGGTCTCGCCGCTTGGCCGTGAAGTTCAGGGTCTGGTGCAGCACGGTGTAGCCGGGGTCCTCGCGCTCGATGATCTCGAGCATGCGGCGGAAGGCACGGCGGCGGTCGTCCAGGCCCATCGAGCCCTCCAGCACCGCGGAAAGGCGCCCGAACTCCTCGTTCCGCCACTCGTTGATCTGCCACTGCTGCCCTTCCGGCCCGTGGGCCGAGGTCAGGGAGGAGACGGGATCGTTGAAGCTTGCCGAGTTCGACCAGTCCCGCACGCCGCGGCCCGCCGCCGTGCCGGCGCCCTGGCTGGAGAGAACCTGCGGGAAGTTCTCCTTCATCTCGATCACCACGTTCAGCCCCACCGCGCGCCAGCCCTCGACGAGGATCTGCGCGGTGGCCACCTGCGCCGTGTAGTAGTTGCTCAGCAGGCGGTAGGGGATCGGCTCGCCCCGGTAGCCGGCCTCGCGCAGCAGGCGGCGGGCTTCGACGGGATCGTGGCGCGGGGCTTCCCAGTCCGTCAGCAGCATGGGGCCGTAGAAGTCGAACTGCTCGCCGCGCGGAATGGCTGCCTGCCCCGCCCAGAGCGCGTCCACGATCGCCTTGCGGTCGATCGCATGGGTGAAGGCGCGGCGCACGCGTGCGTCGCGCAACTGCGGGTGGCTCTTGTCGAACACGGTGATGCGGTGGTTCATGATGGGACCGCCCACCACCTCATGGCGCGCGGAACGGTCGAAGGCGCCGATCTGGTCGGGCGGGATGTCGCAGGCGAAGTCCGCCTCGCCCGAGAGCAGCATGTTGATGCGGCTCGCTACCTCCGGCACCTCGACGAAGCGCACCTGTCGCAGCGGCGGCCGGCCCCGCCAGTGCTCGTCATGCGCGAGGAGCGTGAGGGACTGGTCGGGCCGGAACTCGGCGACCTTGTACGGGCCGGTGCCGACCGGGCGCCGCGCCCAGTCGAGCCAGGAGGCGGCCTGCTCGAAACCTCCGCCCGAGAGGACCATCCCGGTCGTGCGGGAGAGGCGGCCTTCGAGCGCGGGGTCCGCCACCTTGTTGACGAAGCGCACGGTGCGCGCGTCCACCACCTCGATCCGCTCGAAGCCGGGATAGGTGCGGCGGGCGATGGCGGCGGCCTCGGCTGGCGGGGCCTTGCCCTGGGTGCGGCCAGGGACGTTGCCGAAGAGGTTGCGGGCGGCCGGGGAGTCCGCCCCCCACATCCGCTCGGGGCCGAAGGAGAAGACCACGTCCTCCGCCGTCATCTCCCGCCCGTCGTGGAAGCGCACGCCGGGGCGCAGGTCCAGTTCCAGCGTGCGGTCATCCACGCGGCGCCAGGCGGTGGCGAGGCCGGGCCGGAGGCGCAGGTCGCCGAACCAGTCCTGCTCGATCAGCGCCTCCCCGTAGGAGCCGCCGTGGCGGCTGCCCACGTTGGACTGTTCGCGCAGCGTTTCCAGCGTGTTGCTGTTGGCGATCTTCCCCACGGCGACGGTAACGGAAGGGCGCTGGTCCGCCTGCGCGACCGCGACGCGCGGCAGGACGAGGGACGCGCCGGCCGAGGCCAGCGCGGCGCGGCGGGAAAGGCGCGTCATCACCCGCCCCAGTTGCCCTGGCGGAAGTCCATGGCAAAGGCCGGCGCCGCGCGCCACCGGATGTCACGCCGCTTGGCCGTGAAGGTCGCGTTCTGGTGCAGCACGGTGTAGGCGGGGTCCTCGCGCTCCGCGATCTCCAGCATGCGGCGGAAGGCGGCCTTGCGGCGGGCGTGGTCCGTCCCTGTCTCCAGCTCGACCGAGAGGCGGTTCAGCTCGTCGTTGGCGTACTCGCCCACCTGCTGCTGCTGGCCGTTTGGCCCGTGCTGCGCCACGAGCGAGGAGACGGGATCGTTGAAGGGCGCCGAGTTCGACCAGTCCCGCACCGCGCGGGTGTCGCCGCGCTCCAGGATCTGGGACCAGTTCTCCTTCATGTCGATGGAGACGTTCAGCCCAACCTGGCGCCACATCTCCACCAGCACCTGCGCCGTGGGGGTCTGGTTGGTGTAGTAGTTGTTCAGCAGCCGGTAGGGGATCGGCGCGCCACGGTAGCCGGCCTCGCGCAGCAGGCGGCGCGCCTCCGCCGGGTCGTAGCGCGGCACTTCCCAGTCCTGGATGAACATGTCGCCGTAGTAGTCGAACTGCAGCCCGCGCGGCACGACCGTGCGGCCGCCCCAGAGGCTGTCCACGATCGCCTTGCGGTCGATGGCGTGGGTGAAGGCGCGGCGGACGCGCGCGTCGCGAAGCTGCGGGTGGTTCTTGTCGAAGCAGGTCAGGCGGTGGTTCAGGATGGTGCCGCCCTGCACCTCGTAGGCGCGGTCGCGCTCGATCCCGTCGATCTGGTCGGGCGGGATGTCGCAGGCGAACTGCACCTCCCCCGTGCGGAGCATGTTGATGCGCGCCGGCACCTCCGGCACCTCGAGGAAGCGGATCTGGCGCAGCGGCGGGCGGCCGCCCCAGTATTCGTCGTGCGCCACGAGCGTGAGCGAGTGGTCCGGGCGGAACTCCACGACCTTGTAGGGGCCGGTCAGGACGGGCTTGCGCGCCCAGTCGAACCAGCCCGCCGCCTCCTGGTAGGCGCGGCGGGAGATGATCTCGCTGCCGAAGCGGGAGAGGCGGCCTTCCAGGGTCACGTCGGGCGTCGCGTTGTGGAAGCGCACGGTGCGCGCGTCCACCACCTCCACCCGCTCCAGCGCGGGCCAGGAGCGGCGGGCGACGCCCGTCACCTCGGCCGGCAGCTCGCGCTGGGCGCGGGACGGGATGACGTCCCCGCGGATGGAGATGGTGCGGCCCTGCGCCGTCGGCTGGGTGTCGCCGAACATGCGCTCCCGCCCGAAGGAGAAGGCCACGTCCTCGGCGGTCATGATGTCGCCGTTGTGGAAGCGCACGCCGTCGCGCAGCGTCAGCTCCACCACGCTGTCCGAAATGCGGCGCCACCCGGTGGCGAGCGCCGGCACGGTTTTCAGCTCGTTCAGCCAGTCCCGGCCGATCAGCGGCTCCCAAAGGGAGGAGAAGAAGATGCGCTCGCCCACGTTGGACTGCTCGCGCAGCACCTCCAGCGTGTTGCTGTTGGAGATCTTCTGCACGGCGATCGAGATGGAGGGCCGCTGGTCCGCCTGGGCGATGGCGAAGCGGGGGAGCGAGGCCGCGGTGGCGGCGCCGAGAAGCAGGTTGCGGCGGGAGGCGGTCATGGTGCGCGTTCCTCGAGGCCATGGGGGGTGGCACGGAAATGGGTCAGCGTCCGCTCGGCATGGGACATGCGGTGCGACAGGGCGCGCTGCGCGTAATCCCTGACCACCGCCGCATGGGCGGGATCGGCGGCGAGGTCGGTGAAGCAGTGCGGGTCCTTCTCCAAGTCGAAGAGAAGGGGCGGAAGGGCCGCGAAATGCACGTATTTCCAGTGCTGGTCCTGCACCACGCAGAGCGAGCACTCGTCCATCGACAAGCCGAGGTCGTCCTCGGGGCGGGAATAGAAGACGTCCCGGAAGTCGTATTCGTAGAACAGGTGGCGCCGCCATGCCGCAGGCGTCTCGCCGGCGACGAGCGGCAGCAGGGAATGGCCGTCGCAGGCGCGCGGCGCCTCGCCGCCCAGCCATTCCAGGATGGTCGGCATCACGTCCACGCTTTCCGTGAAGGCGCTCTCGATGCGCCCTGCCGCATCTGGCGCATCGGGATCCTTGATCACCAGCGGGATGCGGAAGCTTTCGTCGTGGTAGCCGACCTTGCCGAGCAGGTAATGGTCGCCGAGCTGCTCCCCATGGTCGGAGGTGAAGATGACCAGGGTGTTCTTCCACTCCCCGGTGGCATCCAGATGCGCGATCACCTGGCCGAGTGCCGCATCCACCTCCGAGATCATGCCGCTGTAGGTGGCCCGCATCTGCGCGACCGAACCGGCATCCAGCTCCGTCGCGGCGCCGCCGGCACCGTGGAAGAAGGAGCCCTGGCTGATGCCGCGGAGGTAGAAGTCCAGCAGCGGATGCTGCGCCGCTTCCTCCCGCCAGGTGGCGGCCCGGTGCAGCGGGGGCATGTCCTCGGGG
The DNA here is from genome assembly GCF_042433125.1 of Muricoccus vinaceus. NCBI lineage: Bacteria > Pseudomonadati > Pseudomonadota > Alphaproteobacteria > Acetobacterales > Roseomonadaceae > Muricoccus > Muricoccus vinaceus. The sequence continues at coordinate 225,772 of NZ_JBHLVZ010000083.1, forward strand.
CGATACATCGCGTTGTAGGGCGCGGGCGCGATGAAGGGCGGGTGAGGGCGGTAGTAGCCGAGGTGCAGGAACCAGGGCTTTCCGTTGCGGCCCTTGAGATAGGTGAGCGCGCGCTCGGTGAAGTAGGCCGTGTCGGAGCAATCGGCGGGGATGCGGCTCGGCCGCGCGGTGGCGCCGGGGAGGTGGTCCTCCCCCTCGGGCAGCCAGATGTCCTCGCGGTTCTCGGGCAGCGCGTGGCCCTTCTGGGCCAGCCATCCGAAATAGCCGTCCATGCTCGGCTCGAAGGCCCCCACGGCGCGGAAGCCCTCCATGAGGTCGCCGAGCGTCGTGAAGCGCGGGTCGAGCGAGCCGGTCTGGCGCGGGTCCGGCGTGGTGGTGGTGTAGCCGATCAGCGCCGGGTCGTAGCCGATCCGGCGCAGCTCCTTGGCCAGGTTGCTGTGCCGCGCATCGAGCGGGACGGTGTTCTGCACCGCCCGGTGGTTCATCAGGTAGAGGCCCGTCAGCAGGCTGGCGCGCGCCGGGCCGCAGGGCACGGTGTTGGTGATGTGGTTGCGGAAGGTCACGCCTTCCCGGCAGAGCCTGTCGAGGTTCGGCGTCTTCAGGAAATCCGCGCCGAGAGCAGGCACGAAATCGGCGCGCCACTGGTCGACGACGACGAGCAGGACGTTGCGGGGCTGGCCGGAAGGCATCGGAGGCGCGGTCGCTCCCTGTTGGCGAGCGCGCTCTAGCCGTTGATCCAAGACAGGCTGACGTTGTTCGGATGTCAGTTCCGTGTCAGTGCCGCAGGGAGGCGGCGGGCCGTCTCAGCCGACCGGCCGCGGAAGGGGCGCGTCCCTGAAAGCACGCCAGGCCTTCCGAAGATCGTGGTGGGCCTCCGCCCGCCGCGCATCGGCCCAGGCGCTCACGGCCAGCGCTGCCGGCGCCAGGGCCGCGTCGTTCTGCGCCAGGCGCCCGGCCAGGGTCACGGCCACGGCCGCATCGTTGAGCGCGCCCAGCTTCTCCTGAAGCAGCTTGCAGTGGTGCAGATAGGCCGACACGCGCTTCGCCTTGTGCAGCGGTGCGACGAACTCGATCCCGTAGCGGAGCTTCTTCAGCGCCTTGCGGAGCTCGTGCAGCTCCGCCTCGGAGCGGCGGCGGATATGCCGGCCGCGCCGCCGGGCCTTTCGCGCCAGTCGCTCCACCAGCCCCGGGGCGAGGTCCAGCAAGGGCTCGTCCATCGCGCCGCCACCCGCCTCGCCCGACAATGCCGCCGGATCCTCCGCCCAGGCCGTCAGGCCGAGCACGAGGCTTGTCAGGGCGGGGCGCCCGAACTCCTCCACCACGCGGCCATGGGCCGCGCGCCGCTCGGCCTCCGCCAGGGGGCGCAGGCGGTCGGCCTCCGCACCGGCCGCCTGCGGCAAGGTCTCGGCGACGAACACGTCCCAGTCGCGCGCCTCGCCCAGCACCCGCGCGAGGTCCCGCAAGCCGGCGGTGAAGCGCGCCTCGGTTTCCGCGGCGAGGCAAGGGCGGAACAGCGCCAGAAGGGCCCGCAGGCGGCGCGTGGCGATGCGCATCCCGTGCACCCCCTCCATCACGCCCGCCGCCGCGGCGGGCTGGTGTGCGAGGAGGGAGGCGAGAATGGCCGCGACGATCCGCCGGAACGCCTCCGCCGCGACGATGTCGTGCGGCAGGTCGATGTCCTGCGCCTTCGCGCCCCGGCGCGGCTCCCCCGTCAGCAGGCGCCAGCCGCGATCGGACTTGCTCTCGGCCCCAAGGACCAGGCGAAGATCGGCCTGGAGGCGCGCGGCCAGGCGGTGGAGCGCGGCCGGGCTTCCCCCCTTCAGCTCCAGCTCGGCCTCGCGGATGGCTTCGGTCCGTTTTCCGGCCTGGATGGTGCCCTCGTCCACCACGATCTCGATGGTCGCATCCTCGTGCCGCAGCCTCCGCAAGCGGCGCACCACCTCGGCCGTGAAAACGGGGATGAGTTCCCCTTCCAGGCCGGCGAGGGGCGTCTCCGCCAGTTGCCGCCGGTCCGGCTGGCCGCCCTTCACCGGCCATTCCCATTCCCCGCGCCCGAAGGGACCGCCCCCGTCGCGGAGCTTAAGGGTCTGCACCGAGCGGTTGCCGGCCCGCCGAAGGCGGAAGCTGGCGCCGGCCCGGGCGAAGGCGCGGTCCGCCGTGTCGAAATAGGTCGTCGTCTCGCGTGAGGGTGGTCCCGCCTCGCAACCGCGCAGCATGGGATGGCCGTCAAGCGCCGCGGGGTCGCCATCCGGCAGGAGGAACTTGATCTCGATCTCGGTGGGGCGAGGCTTTGGGGCGGTCATGGTGCGCTCGAACGCTGCGGGGAGGGAGCTGTTGCCGGAACCGTCGAGGTTATCATGAAAGCTTCACCCATCCGCCGCAAACATTTGCTTTGCGGGGGATGGGCCGGGCCCCGCCGATGACCGACGGCGCGACGACGATGAGGGAGCGACACGGCGTGCGGGCCAGCGCCCGGCCGGGCCCGTCAGGCGCTGGCCTGCCCCGGGTGATGGCGCTGCCGGTCCGGTGCCGCCATGCGCAGCATCGCGCGCCATGGGGCAAGGGCCCGGGCCGGTCGTCGAGGCGGGTCATGGAAGGTTCACGCCGGACTTCCCCGCCCGTCGCTATGAACCGCCCCGAAACCTGGCATGGTCATGGCGTGAACCCCACGGTCGCGGCGCACCCGTTCCGGACGGCGCCGGAATGCGCAGAAGTGGCAAGCGGCCCATGAAGCGGCCGGCGCATCCCGGCGATGCCGGCGCCCCCTGGCGCGTCGCGCGGCACATCACCGGCCCGGCCGTCCTCCACGGCGTGAGGAAGCCGGGCCACGCCCCCGCACCCCACGGCCTTGCCGGCGGACCGGACCACCTGCCCTGTTCCGCACGGATCCTCATCATCTCCGATGCCTGGCTGCCGCAGGTGAACGGCGTCGTGCGCACGCTCTCGACCGTGATGGAGCACCTCCGCCGCCGCGGCGACGTGGCGGAGGTCATCGGACCGGCGCATTTCCATACCCTGGCCCTGCCCTCCTATCCCGAGATCAGGCTGGCCCTCGTGCGCCGCCGGCGCCTGGCCGGGCTGATCGACGAATTCGCGCCGGACGCCATCCACATCGCGACGGAGGGGCCCCTGGGCTGGGCCGCCCGCGGCCTCTGCCGGCGCCGCGGCTGGCGCTTCACCACCTCCTTCCACACCCGCTTCCCGGAATACCTCCACATCCGTGCCCGCGTGCCCCTGGCCTGGTCCTGGGCGCTGCTGCGGCGCTTCCACGCGCCCGCCGCCGCCACCTTCGCTGCCACGGCATCCCTCCTGCGGGAACTGGAAGGGCGCGGCTTCCCCCGGCTGCGGCGCTGGTCGCGCGGGGTGGACCTCGGCCGCTTTCCGATGGAGCCGCGCGATCCCTGGGAAGGCTTGGCGCGGCCCGTCTTCCTTTATGCCGGCCGCGTCGCGGTGGAGAAGAACATCGGGGCCTTCCTTTCCCTCGACCTGCCGGGCTCGAAGGTGGTGGTGGGCGACGGGCCGCACCGTGCCGCGCTGCAGGAGCGGTTCCCGGAGGCGCACTTCACCGGCTACCGCGAGAACGGCGCCCTCGCCGCCGCCTATGCCGGCGCGGACGTGTTCGTCTTTCCTTCCCGCACCGACACCTTCGGGCTGGTGCTGCTGGAAGCGCTGGCGGCGGGCACGCCGGTGGCCGCCTATCCCGTGGCGGGGCCGCTGGACGTGCTCGGCGGCGCGGCGGAGCCGGTCGGCGCGCTGGACGAGGACCTGCGCGCCGCCTGCCTCGCCGCCCTCGGCCGCTGCCGCACGGCATGCCGCCGCCACGCCGCGGAATGGTCCTGGGAGGCCTCCGCCGCCCAGTTTCGCGGCGCGCTGGCAAGCCTGGCCGCGGACTGAACCGGCCATGCCCAAGCCGCGCGACGCGCGATCCGCGTCAGGCCTCCGCGCCCCCTGCGTCCGGCAGCCACATAAGAGGTTGGCCGGCGCGAATGTTGCCACCCTCCCGCAGCGCCTCATGCAGCCGGAACCCCGCGGGTGCGAAGAGGATGATCGTCGAGCCGTGCTGGAACCAGCCCATCTCCTCTCCCTTGCGCAGCGGCGCATTGCAGGAAATCTGCCGTGCGCCGCCCTGCCGCAGGTCCAGCAGGATATCGACAAAGCGAAAGCGGATACTCGCGACCAGGATGGCTGCCACGGGCACAAGCGTGATGCGGTAACCCGTACGCGCGAGCACGGCACGGATCGGCGCCCGCTCGTTGCGGCAGAACAACTTCTCAATGCGCTTCAGGGCGATTGGGTTCACGTTCCAGGTGTCGCCGGAGATATAGGTAACGGCTTCGACGCGCAGGTCGTGCGGCGCATGGAAGCGGTGGTACATGGCCGAGGTGAGCCGCAGTGTGACATAGGCGCCGCCCTCATGGGCCGCAGCCTCCCCCGCATCACCCAGCAGGTCCCGCAGCGGATAGGGAAAGCCCTTCACCTGCAGCACCTGGCCACCTTCCACCTGACCGGAGGCGCCGACGATCGCGTCGCAGGGACTAACGAGCAGCGCAGGGTCCGCGTCCGCCGGCCGCGCGCCCGGCTTCAGTTCCCGGATGAAGCAGTCGTGCAGGCTGCGGAAGGATGTCTTCCTCGCGTCGCTCAGGTCGAGATCGGCGAAGAGCCGCCAGAGGCCGATCGACAGGTCACGCACCACCGGATGCTCGATCCGGCTGAACCACCCGACGAAGCGCGTTGCCAGGCGCCGCGGAATGCGGTTGGTCAAAAGGAAGTTGATGTCCTCCTGCTGCGTGATGCGCGCGAGGGTGGATCGAAGCGTCGGCATGGCATCAACCTCGTGACAGGACGGTAGAATGTTGACCCAGTTTGGCGCCTTCGCGCCTTATCTTGCTGGCGCCGGGGTCTGCGCGGCCCTTCTCACCCGAGGCCGCGCGCGGCTCGCGCTCTCGCGCGCGAAGCACCGCTCGCTCACTGGGCATGTCCGCATGGCGCGGCGCGTGGCCGCGCTCATCCCTTTCTATGAGTTCAACGAAGATCGGTTCTTCAGCTCGGACGACGCAGCCGAGGAGGTCGTTGCACGGCGGCGCGAGGGCTTTGGTCGCCTGGGCGCGCTCTACCGCAAGCGCTTCCCGCGCACGGCGGCGATGACCGAGGAAATGAAGGCTGGTTTGCCGGACCTGCAGTTCACCGCGGCCTACCGCGTGCCCTTCCAGTACAGCCGCTTCGTCCGCCGACACCTCGCGGGCGGCAGCTTCCTGGCGTCCTCCGCGGGGGTGACGGTAACCGACCTCGACGGCAACGTCTTCTACGACCTCACCGGCTCCTACGGGGTGAATCTGCTCGGATACGACTTCTACAAGGCATGCATCGCCGAGGGATCGGCGCATGTGGAAGCGCTGGGGCCAGTCCTCGGCGCCTACCATCCCACCGTCGCGGAAAACGTCGCGCGCCTGCGGACCCTCTCCGGTCTCGACGAGGTGTCCTTCCACATGTCCGGCACCGAGGCGGTGATGCAGGCGGTGCGGCTCGCGCGCTACCACACCGGTCGATCGCACCTTGTGCGCTTCTCCGGCGCCTATCATGGCTGGTGGGGCGACGTGCAGCCGGGCATCGGCAACCCGGTGCCGGCGCGCGAGACCTATACCCTTGCCGAGATGTCCGACCGTGCGCTGCACGTGCTCCGCACGCGGCGGAACATCGCATGCGTCCTCGTCAACCCGCTCCAGGCGCTCCACCCGAACGCGGCAGCGCCGGCCGATTCCTCTCTCGTCGACAGCAGCCGCCAGGCCGGCTTCGACCGCGCCGCTTATGCCGACTGGCTGCGCCACCTCCGCGCCGTCTGCACGGAGCGCAACATCGTGCTCATTCTCGACGAGGTGTTCCTCGGCTTCCGCCTCGCGCCAGGCGGCACGCAGGAGTATTTCGGGGTGCGCGCAGATCTGGTGACCTACGGCAAAACGCTTGGCGGCGGCCTGCCGGTCGGCGTGCTCTGCGGCCGGCGCGCGCTGATGAAGCGCTTTCGGGATGAGAGCCCGGTGGATGTCTGCTTCGCGCGCGGAACCTTCAACGCCCATCCCTACGTCATGGGCACCATGCAAGCCTTCCTGCGCCGGCTGGAGCGGCCTGAGACCAGAGCGCTGTACGACGGGCTGGACGAGATCTGGGACGGGCGCGCGGCCGACCTCAACACCCGCCTCGCGGCGGAGGGCCTTCCCGTTAGTGTCGCCAATTTTTCGACGGTCTGGACCGTCCTCTACACCCGGCCCTCGCGCTACAACTGGATGCTGCAATACTACCTGCGAGCGGAGGGGCTGGCGCTGAGCTGGGTCGGCACCGGGCGGCTGATCTTCAGCCTGAACTACACCAACGCGGAGTTCGCCGAGGTGGCCGCCCGCTTCCTGGCCGCCGCCCGCACCATGCAGCGCGATGGCTGGTGGGATGGCCCTGCGACGACCAACCGGGCCCTCCGCCGCCGCGTGCTCCGGGAGATGCTGCTCCATCGCTGGCGCGGGCGGGCTAAAGGGCAGGTGGCGTAATGCTTTCACCGGGCAAGCCGGCGCTACCGCGCGTGCTTGCCCGCAGCCGAAGGATCCATCAGCTCGCCCCGGAGGAGATGGGTGGGCGCCTTGTGGTACAGCTTGATGTCATGGAAGGGGTCGGTGAGGATCTTCACGGCCCAGACCAAGCCCGTCCGCACGTCGCGGATGATGAAGAGCTGGACCATGCGGCATAGCAGCCCGCCGAGTCCGAGCGCCAGCCAGAGGTAGCCGGTGTTGCGCAGGAACTCGCCCAGCGTCCGGTGCGGCTCGACGGCCCCGAGCAGCGCGGGGTCCAGCAGCAGCAGCAGCGGCGACAGTGCCCAGACCGACATCAGCAGGATCTTGCGGTGGAGATTGTAGCCGATCTTGATCTCTTCCTTGTGCTCGTGCGTGGCCTGGTTCACGACGTCGTAGCCCTTGGGCTCGAAGAACAGGTGCCCGACCTGACGGCTCGTCATCGCTACGAGCCATCCGATCAGAGCCGCCACGGCAGGGTCCCTGAACATCATGATGTAAGCGACGACGAAGCTGATGGCGCTGAGCAGGTGGAGGCTCTGGTTGATGCGGCTGTGGTGATAGTAGCGGTGGTCGTCCCACCGCTGCTCGCGCAGGTGCTCAATGAAACCGTTCATCACGAATCCTTCTCTGGGAGGAAAAGCGTCGCATACCCTGGCGGGCTACCGTTCCCGGCGGCAGGGCGCATGCGTGCCGGCGAGGCCAGGGTTTTTTCAAAGCGGACCAGCGAGAAATGGCCGAGGGGTGGCAGCGGGCGCCGCTCGGCCAGCCGAACTCCGGCCGCGCCTGCTGCCCAATCGGCGTAGCGCCGCCACGGAAACTCCGTGCGCCAGCCCAGGCGGCTGGTCAGCGGCATCAGGCAGCGCTCGATCACCGCGCGCAGTCCCGTCTCGGCGCCGACCCGAGTGGTGATGACGATCTCGCCGCCGGTGCGCAGCACGCGCAGGAACTCGTCCAACGCCCGCTCAGGGTTTGGCACGGCGGTCACTACATACTGCGCCACCACCACGTCGAAGCAGCCATCCGGAAAAGCCAGGCGCTCTGCGTCCATGACGGCGAGCCCACCCACATGGCTCAGCCCCTGCCCAGCAACCCGCCCGCGCGCCTTCCAGAGCATGGGAGCCGAGATATCGAGGCCGAAGACAAGATTGCGCCGGTCATATCCGGCCAGCGACAGGCCGGTCCCGACCCCGACCTCGAGGATGCGGCCGCCGGTGCGCTCGGCCACCTCGATGGCCGCCCGCCTTCCCCGCCGGAAGACACGCCCGAACACGAGGTCATAGACGGGTGCCCATCGATCATAGGCCAGGGCAACGCGGTCTGCTTCCGGCTCGTGCATCGCGAAGTGTCCCTGAACCTCGTCCGATCAGGCCAAGCAAATGGCCATGCCCTGATGACAGGCCGATGTCGCCCCGGTGCAGCCTGGGTGACACGTTCCGGCTCGGTGGCGAGCGCATCTCCCACTGCTGGCGTTTGGCCGTGGAACCGGACCGCCTGGCGGGCCGCGGTGCCGGCAAGCGAGCGGATGCCGGCGCCCGCCGTGCCACGGTCCTGTCATCCAACCATCGCCGGCCCATCACGCGGCCCTGCCATCCTGGCCCGAGCAGAGGCGGCGGAGGCGGTAATCCGCCGCCTTGCTGATCCGATGTGGTCACGAGGAACATGGCCGAGGTGCTTACCGCCGTTCGCACGCCCCAAACCGCCGCATGACGCCCGACATCTGGGCCGGCGCGGCCAGCGCGATGCTGCTTGCCACCAATCTCGGCAGCATGGCGCTCGCCGCGCGGCGGCTCCGCCGGCGGGAGCGCCTCCACGCGTCCCGCGGGGATCCCGTGACGATCATCCGCCCGGCCTGCGGCCTGGAACCCTTCGTGGAGGCGACGCTCGCGAGCAGCTTCGCGCTCGATCATCCCGCCTATGAGGTGATCTTCTGCGTCGACCGCGCCGACGATCCCGTGGTGCCGCTCATCCGCCGGCTGATCGCCGCCCATCCTGCCGCCGGGGCTCGCCTGCTGATCGGCGGCGACCGGGTGAGCGGCAACCCGAAGTTGAACAACTGCGTCAAGGGCTGGCAAGCTGCGCAGCACGACTGGATCGTTCTGGCGGACTCCAACGTGCTGCTCCCGCCGGACTACCTGGAGCAACTGCTCAAGTGCTGGCGGCCCGACACCGGGCTGGTCTGCTCGACCCCTCTCGGCACCCGCGCGGAAGGGTTCTGGGCCGCCGTGGAATGCGCCTTCCTCAACACCCATCAGGCCCGGTGGCAATATGCCGGGGAGGCCTGCGGCTTCGGCTTTGCCCAGGGCAAGAGCATGCTGTGGCACAAACCCTTCCTGGAGGAGCAGGGCGGCATCCGCGCGCTGGCCGCGGAGATCGCCGAGGACGCGGCGGCCACCAAGCTCGTCCGCCGTGCGGGCAAGCGCGTGCGCCTTGTCGACTCCCCCTTCGAGCAACCGCTCGGCCGCCGCAGCGCGGCGCAGGTTTGGCGGCGCCAGCTGCGCTGGGCGCGGCTGCGCCGGATCACCTTCCCACTCTTCTTCGCGCCGGAGATCGCGACCACCCCTGCTCTGCCGCTGCTGCTCGCGCTCCTTGCCGCGCGGGCCTCAGGCGGCGATCCCCTGCTTGCCGCGGCCGGGATCATCCTGGCCTGGTACGGCGCCGAAGCGGCACTTGCGCGCGCCAAGGGCTGGCCGCTGTCCTGGCGCATCGTTGCCGCCTTTCCCGTCCGGGACGCGATGATGCTCGGCCTCTGGCTGCTCGGCTGGACCAGCGGGACGACGGTATGGCGTGGCAACACGCTGCCGCTGGCCGCAAAGGGCGGGATGGCGGACGGGAGGGCGGAGGCGGCGGGCTCAACCTGAAGTGCCGGCGTGGCGACTACGCCAGCCCGGGATCACGGAAGAAAGCACCGGGCGGGCCGCTGGCCTGCCTTCAACTCGCATCCACCGCGGTATCGAGCGCCGGCTCCGCGGCGCGCCGCGGGCGGAAGAAGGACAGCTTGCGCTCCTCCGCCCAGGCCACCAGTTCGAAGCGCCCGTCGAAATGCTCCACGAGCGCGGTGCAGCTCTCCACCCAGTCGCCATCGTTCCTGTAGACGATGCCGCCGTTCTCGCGCATCTCGGCGTGGTGGATGTGCCAATCCCGGAACTTCTCGTCGTGGTTGCCGGGGATATAGGTGACCGCCGAGCCATGCCGCGCATGTCGCAGAACCAGGCGGATCACCTCGTCATGATGCGCATCCCAGTACCATGACTTGCGGAGCCGCCACCCATCCACGATGTCGCCGACAAGATAAAGCTGCTCGCAAGCCATGGAGCGCAGAAAGTCGGCCAGGAATTCCGCACGGCATCCGCGCGTGCCCACATGAACGTCCGAAATGAACACGCTGCGATACTGCCGGGTCGCTTCGGCGTGCTGCATATAGATAAATTGTTCCTGATGCCCTCCTGGGTGGGCGAGGAAGTGACGCATGACCCTCGCTATCGCAAAGCCACGATCTTAGCTCGCCTGCTGCACGACGGCAGACGCGAACAGGCGAGAATGAAGACGGCGCCAGAGCAAGCGTTATCGGACGTACGCCCTGGCTGGATTATCGGTATCATCCCCCTGGAACCGTAAGGCGCAGCAAGAGCGTGACCAGACCACACTCCTCGACCTCCATGGCTGCCTGAGCGGGTGTAAACCAGCGTGTCTCGCGCTGCCCTTGCTCAGGCCAGGTTTCCAGTTGCTGCACAACCCACAGGGGGAAGACACCGACTTTGCAGTGCCTTGAACGGCCATCGCGCAGGCGTTTGCGATAGCAGTAAAAGCCGATCGGGTTTGAATCGACCTTGCCAACTAGACCTGCCTCCTCGAACGCCTCCTTGGCTGCCAGCTCGTGTGGTGCCAGATCCGGTTCGGCCCAGCCTTTGGGCAGCACCCAACGTCGGGTTTCGCGACTGGTCACCAGCATCACCCTGACTTCACCCTCCCGGATCGCAAGGGGCAGTGCTGCAAACTGCTTTCCAGCCCGCTTTTTCGACGTGCGTGTCCTTTCCTTTTTTGTCATACCCTCCCGGGCGTCCTCCACACGCTGATGTTTTCAGCGCTAAATTGGTATGTTGTCGGAAGAATGCCCTTGTAGATGCAGGCGGTGCATGAAGAATTCGAGAAAAGACAGGAGTTCTGCACGCGTGCGTCCGGTGCTGCATCTTCGCTGCTCGTTCGAAGGAGGCGCTGCCACACACGAAGCGTCTGAGCCAAAGTCACACGTTAGGAGATCAGGGAGAATTTGTGAGATCCGGCAATGAACGTCAGGCCGCAACCCACGCACAATTCATTAACCATCCTCGACCAGATCTGTCAGGCCTTGCTGCCATGCCGGTGAACAGGACCCCTTGGATCTTGCTCCGGGGCTGTTGGATCCAGTGCCATTTCGAGCCGCTCCGCAACCTTGATAGATGCTAGATTGCTGGGGGCGATGTAGCTAACCAGCCCGCCGTAACCGAGCGCCCCTCCTGCCCGGTCCCGCAATGCGGCCACAGCCTCCGTTGCGTAGCCGAAGCCTTTGTAATCTTCGTAAACCAGCTCAGCAAAGCCCTTTTCAGGGAACAGAGGCCCATCGTTGATGTCGACCTGGCCCACGCACATTCCAGTGTCGCGGTGGTCGACCATGAGTGCACCATGTCCAAACAGTGACCAACGGACAATGTCATGGCAGAACGCCCCCCCCAAGTCGCTCGTTTGCTAAAGGGACCGCCCATACTCTCGGCGTGCTGTGATGCCATGAGGCGCTGGTACGCTGGGAAGTCACCTTCGACGCGAGCACGAAGAAGCAGTTTTTTGTCGCCAGCATCGGGATGCCCCGTCGGGCCAGGATGTCCATACGTGGGGACCAACAATTTGGAGGTACCCGGCGGTGTTCTCCACACGTCCATGAACAAACGGAGCTGGACCAGGAGCAGGTCCGGGTTCCATCCCTGTGGTAGAGATGTGGTCAAGATCGCTGTTGCAGAATTTTGCCTGCGGCGACAACAGAGACTGCTCGCCTTGCATCGGCTCAGCAGAGAAATCCAGCCGTTACACGCTTGCCTCAGCGTTGAGCTTCTCCGCTAGCTCGGTGAGGAATACGTCGGTCGCCTTCTCCTCTTCCAGAGTGGTGTTCAGGAGTTCCGCTGCGTCCAGATTACCAAGTTTCCGCGCCCAGGCGACGAGGGCACCATACCGGGCAATTTCGTAGTGTTCGATCGCCTGCACAGAGGCGATCAGCACGGCATCAGCTGCTTGTGTACCGCCGAAGTCATCCATGTCCTCTTCCATCTCGGCAGCCAATCCCTGAATGGCTTCGCTGGTCTTGGATTGGGGTTTCTTGCCAATGCTCTCAAACACCTGCTCCAGGCGATCGAGTTGTGCGGCGCTCTCCCGACCATGTTTTTCGAAAGCTTGTTTAAGTTCGAGGTCGGATGCAGCCTTGGCCAACTTCTTGAGAGATCGAACTGACTGCCTTTCCGCGTAGTAGATGTCTTTCAGCGTTTCATGGAATGCATCTGCCAATGTCTTTTCCTTGGCCATAGTCCGGCTCTCCTGCTGCTGGTTCAACAACGTTGGGCATCGCAAGCCGGTCGTTCCGAGGAACAAATGTAGCGAACCGGACATGTTCATCCGGAATCGATGACGTGCCGCGGAGGCATGCCCAATTCAGCTAGGCGACAGCGCCAATACCGCGAGCGCACGGTGCCCCCAATCGCCATCCGGGATGCCCGAAGGGTTTGTAGGACGGCATACAACCATGGGTAGGTAGCGTAGAGTTGGGTAGGCAGCTTACGAGGCGGCGTGATTGTAGAGGTAAGCGAGCACATGCGGGTTCTGGAGACGAGGAGCTATCTGTCTTGCCGGTTTCAAATCGGCGAGGAAACGACCAGCGGTTGGACGGTGGTGGTGTACCCGCCGAAGCAAGAAGAGCCAGTCACTCTGCAGTGCAATGATCCTGCTGGGCTGTCGGGCCTCATTGCTCAAGCGAAGGCAAGGGCGGCAGAGTTCGAAGCCGTGATTGCTTCCGCACCGCCTGCATAGGCATTTCCAGCACGAGCGAGGCAAGCGGGATCCAGGACCATGGATCCCAACACAGCGCTTGAGAATTGGGGGAAGGACGCGATGATCGGGCGGCCCCGGGGATGGGACAGCCTGAATGACGCCGATCAGTACGTTGATCGCGATGACGGTCAGAGCAACCAAGCAAGATCCGCAATGACAACTAGCTCGCCACTCCTCTGAATGTCCTCGAGGGCGAGCCTACTAGGTCAAGCATGCTCTCCATGAGCAGCATTCGCGCGAAGAACCCTACCATGAGGCTCAACCGCCTCTTACGACGCACGCCACCACGCGTCCTCCACGGCAGGACACCAAGCCAAGTCGCCGCGGGTGCCTGAGAGCCCGATGTAGGCTCGCTCCCCCGGACACCAAGAACCCTGAGGACGCGGCAGGCCAGACGATCTCACTCGCGCGCGCCTCATCGCTTGAGCAGCCAAGAGTCTCAGAACCGGGCAGTTCGTGAAGGACACAACACCCCTAGCCAAAGATGAAATCACTTTGCGTCAGTGACAGGAGGGACACATTCGTCAGCGTGACGGTGTTTCCCATCTCACTGGTGATCACGACGTCGGATTCCTCCTGCTGACTGGCAGCCATAACCTGCTCGAAACTGGCAAATTCACCCGGAGCGAACCGGATCAGGTCGTCGTTGGCAGAGGATTGGCCGAAATCGACAATCGTGTCCCAGCCCCATCCGGGCGCGAACACGAATTCATCGTTCCCTTCCTCGCCAACGAGGTGGTCGTCCCCGGCTTCACCGATGATGAGGTCGCCGCCCTTCCCGCCGACCAGCGTGTCGGCCCCGGCACCGCCACGCAGCTCGTCGGCCTCCTCGCCACCGAGCAGAATGTCGTTCCCGGTGCCGCCCGACAGCGTGTCGCGGCCAGCCTCGCCGGCCAGCACGTCGTCGCCGGCATCGCCGTTTAGGTCATCGTCGCCCGCCTGCCCGCTGAGCAGGTCGGCGCCCTGGCCACCGGAGGCGGTGTCATCCCCCAAGCCGCCGGCGACTGTGTCGCGGCCGAGCCCGCCAGCGAGACGGTCATTGCCGGCTTCGCCGAGAAGGACGTCCTCGCCGGCGCCGCCCTCGAGGTCGTCATTCTCTGTGCCACCGTAGAGGAGGTCCGTGCCATCGCCGCCGAGCAGGAGATCCGCCCCGGCCTCGCCACTGAGCAGGTCCGTGCCGGCGCCACCGGTGATCTTGTCGGCACCGCCTCCACCGCTCAACGTATCATTGCCGTCCAGCCCTGCCAGCACATCCGGCCCGTCCTGGCCAACGAGGGCGTCGTCGCCGCTTCCGCCGGTCTGCGGCGGACCGAGCACCGTGTCCTCGCGCAGGGCCAGGTTCTGGATCCGCTCGTCGCCCGCAGGTGTCGTGTCCGAGACCGCATAGGCAGCACCGGGCGTCGCATGCTCGGCGCGCAGGTACTCGGCAAGGGCATCCTGCTCGCTGCCGCGCGCGGCAAAAGCCGCGGCGCCCTCGCCGAGCGAGGCGCTGTTCAGAAGGTCCTGCCGGCTGTCGGCGTAAAGACCGATCGGGTAGCCGTCGCCGCCATCCGCGAGGAAGCTGAGCGTGACCATTTTGATGGCCCGTTCGGCATCCCCCACCAGCGCGCCGTCCCGCACCACCGTGTCCAGCACCGCGCCGTCCTCATCCAGGATCACGAGGTTCTGCACTCGGGTGCCGGCGCGTTGCACCGATCCGTCGACGTTCAGGACTTGGGAGGTCGCGGCCGGGTCGTAGCTGAAGGACACGCCGCCGACCTGGCCGAAAGAACCGGGCGTGGCACCCGGAGCCACGCCCGCCACGGCATGCTCGAAAATGCGGACCAGCTCCTCCGCCGAGACGGAGACCAGGGAAAGCGCGTTGTTGAAGCGAAGCGAATTCTCGATGTCGAGTTGGCTGATCGCGCCCTCGGGTTTCCCGGCGGCCGGATTAGCCTGGGGCGGCAGTTCGCCGGCCAGCGCGCCGGTGCCGACCGCGCCGATCTCCGCGCGGATGCCGCCACCGTTCTTGATGGACACGGCGACGCCCGCATCGACCTGCTTCGCGACGAAAAGGTTCGCGTCGGCGGTGAGGCTGCCGAGGTTGGTCTCCTCCGTCCTCACCTCGCCGCGCCGGCCCTCCAGGTAGACATCGGTGTAGCCGAGGAGGTTACCGTCCTTCTGCGTGATGACGGCGGCGACCGCATCCGTAAGCTCGCGCACCGCGCCACCCCGTGTGCCCTCGGCGTAGGCGTCGTCGGCGCCCCAGAGGGAGGCAACGGTGGCATCGGTCGTGGCATAGGCCCCGGACACCACCGGATCGACGCTGGCGGGGATGATGTCCCCATTCGCATCGAAGGTGACCACGAGGCGCCCGACATAGGCATATTCGTTGCCGGTGTTGACCACGGCCGTTGACTTGCCATCGGCCGCGGTGACGAAGACGGGATAGGCCTGGTCCGCAGTGTCGCCGGGCTGGAGGGCATCGGTTCCATCGGCGAAGACCGCGTGGCTGCCGCCGGCGACGATGACGTCCACGCCGCTCAGCCTGCCGGCCAGGTCAAGCTCCAGCTGGTACTGCTGCAGGTGGCTGAGCAGGACGATCTTATCGATTCCCTGCGCGGTCATTTGGTCGACATAGGGCTGCAGGATCGTGGCCAGCTCGGCGGTGTTGTCCACCCCGCCATCGGCCGCCGGGTCCAGCACCCGGACCCCGCCGGGGGAGGAGATGGAGGCGAGGAGCTGGGTGGTCAGCCCGAGCACGCCGATGGTCTCGCCGCCCTCGGTCATGGTGGTCCAGGGCGAGACCTGCTGGTCCGCCGCCTCGGCGGTGAGGGACGCGGCGTCGGACAGGTCGGAGGCCGTGGTGGCATAGGTCGCGGCGTCGCGCAGGGCGGCCGTGAAAAGGGGGCGCAAGGCAGGGTCGGCACTGAAGTCGAGGTTGGCGGAAAGATAGGGGAACAGCGCGCCGATGGAGGTGACCGACGCCGCCGTGCTCCCCGCGGACTTCGTCACGTCGATCGCCGCCGCCACGGCCGCGCTGCCGAAGTCGAACTCATGGTTGCCGAAGGTGCTCGCCTGCACACCGAGCGCGTTGAGGATGGCGATGTCCACCGTGGCCGGGTTCAGCGCGAGCCCGGCGAGGTCGCTGGCGGGCACGCCCAGCAGCCAAGCGTAGAGATCCTGGACCTCGTCCCGCACCGAAGGGTCGGTGCCGGCCGCGTTGAAGGGGCTGGGAATATAGTTGTCGCCGGACGACAGGGTGATGCTGTTGGCGACGCTGTCCTCCAGCTTGTCCACAATGGCCGCGAAGCGGCTGGCCCGGGTGGTTGCCGCGAGCCCGGCCTCGAAGTCGGAGGCGTGGAGGATCTGCAGAGTGAAGCTGCCATCTCCCGAGGCGAGGTCGTGCGCCGTGGTCACGCCGGATCCTTCGTTGGGCGAGATGAGCAACGGCGCGCCGGCGGGCGCGTCCTCGGCGGGCACGAAGCGGATGACCTCGGGTGCGTCCTCCGTCGCGATGAGCCCGGCATACTCCACCTGCGAGGGGGAATTGATGGCGAAGGACATGACGGAGTCCGCCCGCTCCAGTGCCACGAAGGCGTAGAGCTGCCCTTCCACGACCCCGAGCGAGATGCTCTCGGGCTCCGGCCCCTTGCTGTCGGAGCGGTTGTCGTCGAACAGGTCGGGGCGCGCCTGGAGCAGCATGCGCTCGATCAGGTCGCCGGAGTCGTAGGTTTGCACGAGGCCCGTCTCGGTTGCCTCCCAGATGGAGAAGCTGCGTCCGCCCAGGGCGTGGAGGACGTCGATGTCGCCATCACCGTCCGTGTCGCCGTCAACCGCGGATACCTCCAGCCGGCCGAGCGCCGCCGCTGCCTGGACCGCGGCGACGCCGGCGGCCCCGCCGAAGCTCGCCTCGTCAAGATTGAGGGCGCTCACGCGGGCAAGGTCGCTGTAGCCACCCCACTCCGTCGCGTCGCCCTCGTTGGCGGTGACCAGGTAGGTCCGACCGTCACGCTCGAAGCTCGCGATCCCGTCCGGCATGTACATGCTGCGCACCGGCGCGGTCACGATGCCCGGCCCGCCATCCCGGTCGGAGGGGTCGAGGCCGTTGCCCTCGGCCGAATGGTCCTTGGTGCCGAGCGCGAAGATGTTCGTGTAGCTCAGCGTGTCCAGGTCAAGGACGGCGATCGCGTTGTTCTCCTGCAAGGTGACGTAAGCCTTGGTGCCGTCGGCGGAGATCGTGATGTATTCCGGCTCGAGATCGGTCGCGGCCGTGACGCCGGCAACGCCGGTGATCCGCACGCCGGCGGCGCGCAAGGCCTCCGTGTCGAAGCCGCCGAAGCCGAGGAAGGTGCTGGCGCCGCTGGACACATCGATCACGGCCACGCCGCCCGCCGGGTCTCCGGAGGCATCCACGCCGTAGCCGGCGTTCGGCTCCCCCTCGATGGCGACGAGCAGGCGGCTGCCATCCGGGGTGAAGGTGACCATATCCGGCACGGCGCCCGCCTGAACCCGCCGGACGAGTGCGGCGCCACTTCCGTCGGCGGCCAGGCCATAGAAGGCGACCGTGCCGTCGCTGCCGGGCGCCGGACCGTCATAGGCCACTGCGACGACGTCGCCGTGAACTGCCACGCTGTTGCCTGTTCCCAGCGGGCCGAGGTCGGCGCGCGGCAGGTTGAACCGAAGAGTGCCGTCGGAAGCGTCGAGTGCCTCCACGCCAGTTGGCCCAAGCGCCAGCACGAGCCCGCTTCGCGGATCAAAGGCGACCACTTCGGAGCCGCCGGCGGCGGTGTCGGAACTGTTTCTGGTCCACAGAAGGGTTCCGGTGGTGCTGGCCATCGTCATTGCGCTCCCGTGAGGTCATGAACACACGTCTCAGGCGGGTCCGGTTACAGGGAGGCAATCGCTCCATCATGCGCGGCCATATGACACTTAGGCTGATCGCGAAGTTGTTTATGACGCGCCTTCAGAATGCGCCGCGTGGAATGTGCTGCCGGCCCCATCAGGCTCCACACGCCTGTAGGCACCGCCATAGAATGGCGAGGCATTGCGGCCCGGCAGCAAGCGGGCTTCAGGCCTGGCAGCCCCACTTTGACCCGCGCCTAAACTGGCGTGGATCATTGCGACGTCGGCCGCAGCCCACGTAGGTTTCCCCCTTGCTTCAGCTTTCAAGCTGCTCGAGCACCAAACTTAGGAGTGTGTCCGGGTAACGGCTGATTGGGCTCGGCAGGCGGTGGTTCGCCTGGCGGCATAACGAAGGGCTTTCGGCCCTTGAAGGTGGATGAGATCTGGCTGTTGTCGCCCTCAATGTAAGAGTTCGTGCCCCAGGAGCATTCTGCGCATCTGGCCCGCGAGATCGTGGCGAAGGAGTTCGATCTCTCGGCCATTCTCGCGGCTGAGGCAGAGACCGAACTGGCGACAGAGGTCGAGGGCTGGCTGGCGCAGGCCGAGGGGACCGATGTCGAGGAGGATGCCGCTCTCGGCGCTGAGCGGTACGGCGGCGAGATGCGGGCCAGGATGCGCGACAGAGAGCGTCGCCTGGGACAGATCCGTGCCGCGAGGGCGGAGCTTGAGGCCGAGCCGCAGGCCGCTACAACTGCCAGGCTGGATCCTGGCACCGGGCATTGTAGCAGCAGGGGGACCCCGGCTGATGGAAGTGCCCCATGGCATCCTGCCCCAGGTGCTCCCGATCATGCTGCTCAGGCCTTCTGCTTCTTCGAGAGCAACACCCGTTCAGCCTCCATCCTAGATGTTTGATCCCAGGGTTTGATGGTGCAGTCTTTTCCCCTGAGTGGAAGGACGCACTAT